>CAMOWQ010000015.1 GCA_946628495.1 uncultured Treponema sp.
ATAAGAATGTTTTTTGGAGTATGTTCCATATCAATAAATTCAAGCATCTGAACTTTGTACCCCTGACTTTCGAGCCATTCGCCGCGGATTGCATCGGTTAAAAGCGAGCTGAATTTTTCTTTTATGATGCCCCATTTTAAAAGAGGTTCAAGTTCTGAATCGTAAAGTTTCTGTCTGTCGGTTTTTAGAATGCCGTCAATCTGAGTATTTATCTGATGCTGGCAGCATGGAACGCTTAAAATTGCTTTTGCCTGTCGTTCTACGGCATATTTAAGTGCAAAATCTGTTGCCGTGTCGCAGGCATGCAGGGTTATTACAATATCAGGGGAATTTTCGGAAGTATAATCTGCGATGTTTCCTATTTTAAATTCGAGCCCTTTGCAGTTCAGTTTTTGCGAAAGGCCGGTGCATGCCTTTATTACGTCTTCTTTTAAATCAAGGCCTGTTATTTCGCAAGGAATATTTTTTATTTGTGTCAGATAATAATGTACGGCAAAGGTAAGATAGGATTTTCCGCAGCCAAAATCTGCTATGCGGAGAGGATGATTTTCTTCGGTAATCTGGCTCATTACTTCCGGCAATATGTCGTCTATGAATTCAAGAAAACGGTTTATCTGACGGAATTTATCGTATTTAGAAGCAATTATTTTTCCTGTATCGGTCATCACGCCTAAAAGCACAAGAAATTGAACGGGGCTTCCTTCCTGAATGAGATAGTTTTTTTTATGTGGCGGCGGAAGTATTGAAGGCGTAATACCTGAACATTTTGGTGTTTTGCCTGTGTTGTTAAGGTTTCCGCTGCTTTGTCCACTGTTGGTGTTTGCCGCTAATTTTTTTACAAGACGTGTTATCTTGCCTTTTTTGTTTGCAAGTATGGTGATTTCTTCGTCTTCGGTTCGCTGTACGCAGTTTTTAAAAGTTTTTCCTGCATGAAGTTCAAGAAATGCTGTCAGCTCGGTTTCAGTAAAATGTTCATGAAAAACCTGAGTTTTTGTAAATTCTTCGACAAAATAAGGTTTTCCACCTGCAGAAGATTCCGCCTTTATCTTTATTTTTTCAAAAGGTTTTCCGAGAATCGTCTGAACATCAGATACCGGTTTTGAAAGAGTTGCTGACAGTATCATTTTATTTCTTCCTTGTATTAATAATCTTAAATAAGATTTTTTTTGCCCCATTCGCCTATGAGCTGTTTCGGGTCTTTGGAAAGCAATGCTTTTGTAAACATTACTGCACTTTGAGCAAAAACCTGTGACAGAATTATTTTTTCATCTGCCGTAAAGCTGCTTAAAACGTAAGAGGCAATGTCTTTGTGGTCTGGTCTGCCGATTCCAAAACGAATACGGTAAAAATCAGGAGTGTTTAGAACGGCTTTTGTTGAACGAAGTCCGTTGTGACCGCCAAGACCTCCAGACCATTTAAGACTTACAAAACCTGGTGCAAGTTCCAGCTCGTCATGAACAACAAGTATGTTTTCGGGTTTAATTTTATAAAAGTTTGCGGCTTCTATAATGCTGTCGCCCGAAAGATTCATATAAGTAAGTGGTTTTAAAAAATAAATATGGGCAGGTGCATCATCTGGAACATGCACAGGATTTCCGTCTTTTGTAGAAAGAAGCCCTGAATTGCATGCCCATTGTGAAAGTTCAAGGGGAGTGCACGAAGCAATTTCCCCTTTAAACTTATTCTGCCAGTTCAGTTTGTCGGCAAATGGCAAAGAAGATTCAAAAAGCCATGCCACATTATGACGTGTATTTTCGTATTCTCTGCCATAGTTGCCCAGAAAGGCTACAAGTTCAATCATTTTTCAAAATATCCTGTATCTTTTTTGTATTTGTTGATTGTTGAACCTGTAATTCCGAATGTGTAAGGCGTGTTGTTGCATGTTGCATAACTTGATGTTACTTTGCCTTCATCATTCAAAACTTCGTAAACTTCAAGAGTCAGATGGTCTTTTCCTGCTTCAATTTTAGCTGTAAGAACGTGTCTTCCGTCTGTTGGCTTGTCAGAATCTTCGTACCATTTGTTTGTAGAAAGAGACGCAAGACTTGCAAACCATTCGCTGGCCTTATCTTCGTCAAGTTCTTTGTCTGGTTCAGAGAAAGTCCACATTGTGTCTTCTCCCTGAATAAGCCTTGCAATAGAAAAATTATTCTGTTTATTGCCGTCGTAAGTTGTAATGCTTACAGCGTTTACTTCAGAAGCATTGTACTTATAGATTGTCTTGCTTCTTAAATCGTTCATGTTTTTTACAAGTTCTGCTTCAAGGTTACCTGCCATAAGGTAGATATCCTTGCTGTTTCCGATTGTTGCATAAGACTGAGAACCTGTTGAGGAAGTTTTACCAATGTGAATTTCTGTAAGAACTTTGCCTTCTTTCTTTAAGGTAACGATATTTTCTTTTTCCTTGTTAAGCTCGTAGCGGTTCATGATTGTATCGTTAGAAAGGCTTCCAACTTTTTCAAGACCTTTTAATGTGCTTGCAGAATTGATGAGTGATTCAATAGTGGTTGTATTACCAGTATATTTTTTATCACCAATAAGCCATTCATCACCATCTTTTGTAAGTGTGAATTCTGTTGCAGGTGTCTTGATGGTAATTTCATCAGGTTTTTCTGAGACTTTAAAACTCTTTATTTTGTCGCCCTGTTTTAATACTGCCTGAAGAATACATATACAAAGCAGAATTGCACAGGCAGAAAGAAGGATTATTTTTCTAGGTTTCATTATTTTTCCTCCTTGTCGTTTTCTGAATTTTCAGTTTTTGATGTTTTTTCTGTAGTTTGTTTTTTGATTGTATCGATTTCGCGTGAATCATCAGGATTGTAGCGAAGTCTTATCTGTTTGCGGCGTTTTACTCTTAATCTCCAGGTTATGAATCCTGCAACTGCTACAAGAACAGCAATTCCAAATTCATTGAAATACTGAACGCTCTTTGCAAAGTTTGCAGATTTAATTTCGAGAGTATTTACAGTAAGGCCTTTTGTCCTCATTGTACAAAGTTCTTCGTTACCGTTCATGTAATCAACAACATTCATAAGGAACATTGCAATTGGAGAACTGCCGCTTTCATCAAGAATCTGGTAAGTTGTTACAAAAGATGTACCAATCAAGAAGATTTTTCCAGGCTGAATGCTAGAAGAAATATGATTTGCTGTCATTATGTCATCATCAGCTGTTGCAACTGGTTTTGGCTTCTTTTCTGTTTCTTCATCATCATCTTCGTCGTCTTCTGTTGGAACAGGAGGTTCATCAAATGCGCTCTGGAATTTTCCTTCAACAAGAACTGCAAGGTCTTTAGAAGACATTCTGCTCTTATCCTGTGGCGGCTGAAGCATAACAGGATTAAGCATGATGTTTTCTGTTTCTGCCCATGCTTTTTCTGAAGAACGTGCAAGTACTGTAACTTTTACGTCTTTATTCTGCTGTGCCTCTGAAGAATCAATAGAACCGTTCTGCAGCATGATAACGTAACCAAGGTTTGCAGTAATAGGATGTTTTTTAGCAAGCTGTTTTTTCTGAAGAACAGGAACCCAGTACATATTAAGTTTTCCATACTGTGTATTGTTCTGAGAGTAGCACTGTTCATCCATAACGTAGTTGTAATCACGTTTAAGGCCGTATTTGTTCAAAAGTCTGTCGATATTCAGTTCGTTTGGAACATAAGGCTGCGAACCGTAGTAGTTTGCAGTTCCATCCTGATTCATTGAATCGATAAAGAACATTACGTTTCCGCCTTTTAAGATGAACTGGTCGATTTTATACAATTCTTCTTCCGTATAGTCATACTGCGGACCGTTAATGATGATTGTTTTCATGTTTGCAGGAATGTCTTTTTCGGAAAGATCGAGTTCTACAAGTTCATAAGCAGATGAAACTAATTTGTCGAAATTCTTTGAATATTTTTCGTTTGCAAGATCAAGTTCGTTGTGTCCTGTAATATATCCAATCTGTGTTACTTTAGAAACAAGAGACTGCAGGCTGTCAGCAATTGAAGTTTCAAGTTCATCTAAGCCTGCAACACCGTAACCGAAAAGTGAACGCTGGATAGAAAGAGGAAGTACGCGGAAATTGTCATTCATTTCGAGAACAAGACCAAGTACTGCTGTATTTTTTTGTGTATTGCCTTTGCGTGTGTTGTACTGAATGCTCTGAATACCGTATTTTTCTACAAGTTCAGGAATCTGCGATTCTTCAGGGCTGATTACATTGTAAGAAAGCCTGTCGAAATTCTGTTTGTTTACAGTTTTGAATGCTTTTTCGGTGTAATCTTTTATGAATTCAGTTCCGTCAATTCCAAGATTATTGAGCGTATTGCTCATATAAAGAGTAAGCGTAATTTTTTCGTTTTCGTTAAGACCTGCAAGAGTGTTTGCAGTGCTTATCATTTTTGAAATTGTAGAAGTAAGTTTGTATTCAAATCCGTCTGATGAAGTAATTGCATCAAGAACTTCAATTCTGTCTCCGTAAGAAACAACAAGTCCCATATAGCCCTGTTTGAATCCTACTTCGTTGTTTTTTACTTCCTGAATCTGAATTTGATGCAGACCGTAATCCGAAGCCATCTGGTCATTCTGCTCTTTTGACATATCCATGTAAGTTACAGTCAGATTTTTGTTTGCAGCACCCTTGTATTCAACAAGAATGTCCTTTACATATTGAGCTACTGCACTGTATGGAGACGGAAGGTTGTCATCAAAGAATACTCTTATAGAAAGAGGTTCTTCCAGTGTTTTTACAAGCTGACGGCTTGCTTTAGAAAGTGAATATGATTTTGGCTGTGTAAGGTCAAATCTTAGGAATGCATTGTGAGCAGCAAGGTTTGCCAGAATAAGCACGATTATAAAAAGGGCAAAATCACTTTTTGGACTTTTAAGCCAGTTTAAGAATTTTTTCATTTTATGCACGCTCCTTCTGCTGAGTTTGTACGGTCAGAACAAAGAATAATGCCGTAAGCGAAATAAAATAGAGCAAATCACGGGTATCGATAATTCCGCGTGAAATTGAAGTAAAGTGTTCGTTTGCCGAAAGGAACGAAAGAAAACTTACGATTGGAGCAGGGAAGAAAACAAGGAATGTATCAATCATCGTAAGGAAAATACAGATTATAAGTGCTGTAAAGAAAGCAATAATCTGATTTTTTGTTATTGATGATGCGAAAACTCCAATTGCAGTAAAACATGCACAAAGGAAAATTGCTCCAATATAGCCGCCAATTACAGGACCAAAGTCTGGTGTACCAAAAATGCATATCGGAATGATGTAAAGCAGTGTTGGTGCAATCATGGTAAGTGTACCGATGAATGAAGCAAGGTATTTTCCTGCAACAACGTCAACTTCGGTAACAGGCAGTGTCATAAGAGTTTCTATTGAACCGTTTCGTTTTTCTTCGGAGAACAGGCGCATTGTAAGAGCTGGCACGAAAAGCGAAAGAAGAATAGGCATCATGCTAAAGAAATATCTTAACTCTGCGCGGTTCTGCAGGAAGAATGTAGAAAAGAAAATAAAACCGGTGATGATGAGATAAAGGCCTGTTACAATATATGCAATCGGTCCTGAAAAATATGCGCCGAGTTCCCTTTTCATTATAGTTTTTATTGGATTTGAAATTTTGTTTGATTTGCAGCTCATTTTTCAGCTTCCCCCTTGTTACTGAAATTTGCAGAGGTAAGGGCATGGAATACATCTTCCAGACTGTTCTTCTGCACGTTCATTTCGTAAAGAACAAAACCTGACTCTGCAAGCTTTTTGAAAATTGCAGGGCGAACCTCACTGGTTCCGTTTACAGATACAAGAAGACCTGTAGTCTGTTCATTGCCAGAAATAAGTGCATCTGGTGCAGATGCTGTTACTGAGGCAATGCCTGGAATTGTTGAAAGAGCCTGAGAAATCTGTTCAAAGCTTCCGCCGCCTGCTGTAAGTTTGATTGAGATTTCGTGTCCAAATCTTTCTTTAAGTTCGGTTGTCGGGCTGTCTGCAACAACTTTACCGGCAGAAATGATAATTACACGGCTGCACAAAGTTTCTACTTCGCTAAGAATATGTGTAGAAACAATTACAGTTCTGGTTTTTCCTATTTCGCGAATTATATTTCTTACGTCTTCAACCTGATTCGGGTCAAGACCTGATGTTGGTTCATCAAGAATAAGAATTTCTGGATCATTCATAAGGGCATGTGCAAGTGCAACCCTCTGTCTGTTACCGCGGGAAAGTTCGCTGATGTTTTTGTGCATTACTTCTTTAAGACCGCATTCTTTGCACAATTCAGGTATTTTTTCGTCAGGATTTTTACCCTGCATTTCTGCAACGTATTTTAGGTAATCCTCAACAATCATGTCGCTGTACAAAGGTGCAGATTCCGGCATGTAACCTATTTTACGTTTTGATTCAACAGGAGCCGTAGAAATGTCGGTTCCATCAATAAGAATTGTTCCTGCTGTAGGTGCCAGAAATCCCGTAATCATTCGCATTGTTGTTGTTTTTCCTGCTCCGTTTGGACCAAGAAGACCTACAATCTGACCTGTCGGGATTGAAAAACTGACATCGTTTACCGCACGGAATGTACCGAATTCCCTTATAACGTGGGAAACTTCAATCATTTTATATTCCTCCAAATTAATTTTTTATATAAATTTTTTTAACGACTTTTGAATATTGATGATGAAATATTGCAGAAGCCTTTAAATTAATTGCCGTTTTTTTATAAAAGTTACATTAAAAATTCATAGGAATTCAATGAATTCAAAAATTACATAATCAGCCTTTTTAAATATGTTATGCGGCTTACAAGAATTGTCTCTTCGTTGCCTTCCGGTTCAAATGCAAAGCGTACTGAACATTCGCCCGGAAGTTTTGCAATGCGAAGCGGTCTGCCTATAAGTGTTATGAATTTATTCCTGTCGTTTGGATTCGGCATCTGCATTTCTACAATGTTGCCTGATTCTGCTGCCGCTTCCAAAAGATGAATTTTACCTGCATAATCCATGCCTTCTGCTTCAAGAATTTCTGTCCGTACCGAAGTTCCGCTAAGCTGTTGTTCCGAAATAATCATTCTTGCAGAAATTTTTGCAGCAAGCGTTTCTTTCTGGCTTTTAGGCATTTCCATATCTTCAAGCTGCTTTTTCAGTTTTGTAATAAGGTTTATCCCCTGATGAACGCGTGCTTCGAGATTATGTTTTGCGTCTTCTTCTGAAAATTCAGTGTTCTGTTCTGCCTCTTTTTGTATTATTGAAGCCCTGTTTCCTGCCATAAGAAGCGGGAATGTTGACTGTTCAAGCGGAAGTCCTGCCGTTTTTATGTTGTCAGAAAGCGTCCAGCCGCAGGAAGTAAGTATTTCTTTAATGTTTGAACCCACTGGAACCGAAAGAAGGTAAACTCCCGGTGCAATTTCTTCTTTTAAAAGTTTGCAAAGCTGTTTATTGTTTTTTACAAGAGGAATATTTTCTTCAGAAACTTTGATTACATATCCGTAATAAATTGCTGCTGAGGAATAAATATGATACCAGTCTTCTACAGAGATTTTTAGATTCTGAGGAAGTTCGTATAAAGTATATTTTTCCAGTTCATCAAAAATATCTTTTGGCTGCAAACCTTTTTCGAATGCATTTTGTATTGTGTTGCGTGTAATTTCAAAGTAAGTAACGATTCCGTAAGCGGTAACGGAAAGAAAATCTGTAAGTTTATCAAGTTCCTTAAGATTTAAGCCCGGCATGAGTGTTACTGTAAAAGTTGAATCTACGTTAAGAACTTTTTGTTGAGGCGTTGTATTTGATGCAAACGGTTTGTAAATTTTATTCTGTTTTTCATCAGTGCCTGCTTTTACAAAAAGACCGAACCGGATTGCCGCATCAATTATAGAAGAAATTACCGTGCTTTCTGAAAGTTCGCTGCCGGTCTGGTTTGCAGTTTCTTCTGTTTGAGCCATGTTTAATTTTGCGGCTGCAAGGATTTTTCCAAAGCGGCTGTTTGTATTTACGGTTGATATGCCTTTTGTTTTTGTAATAAGCCATGCCAGACGTTCAATAGCCCCGGCACTGTAAGCGTTTCCGTTCATCGAAGCAAGGCAGTCTAAAAGCAGCTGCGCATTTTTTTTTAGCTGGTCCCTGCTGAATCTTGCACACGCTGATACACATAAAAATGCATATTGAAACCGTTCATCAAGATTGCAGAACGCTTCGAGTTTATTTTCGTAAAATTCCATGTATTTCTGGCCTTCGTGAACAAGACCAAGATTTACAAACGCATTAAATAAGAGCTGAATGTCGTCGGTTGGAATTTTTAATATGGTTTCCAGTTTTGACATACTGTTTTTTTTGATTATACCGTCGTTTCGGCACACAATATGTTCGTGTTTTATATAAGAGATAAATGCCGCAAGAAAATTCTGCGAAAGTGAAAAAACGTCATTTTCATCAGAGGTTATTGGAATTGAAACAAATTCAGGTTTTTCAAGAATGCAGCTGATACTGAGCATAGGTTTTATTTCAGTTGCAATAAGAGGATTTATGCGGAAAATTTTTTGTTCAGCAAGAGAATCCTGTGTTGAAAAAATTATAAGCCTGTCCGAAAGATTTGAAATTGCCGAAAAAATTTCCTGATAAGAGTATTCATTCGAAAAAAAATCGGCAAGGCTTTTTACAGTGCTTCCCGGCATATAATGAATTGCCGAAAGAATCTTTAAGTCAAATTCGTCGATTAAAAGAAGAAGCCCTTCAAGATTGTCTTTGTTGCGCAAAAAACTTGCAAGCTGTTCGGTAAGCCTCTGTTTATTGTACGGAGTTTTAATTTCTCCAAGATACAGGCGCATTATGTTAAAAAATCTTTCTTCAGGAAGTTCCAGTATGTTTTTTTGCCAGAGTTCAATGTCGCTATTCAAAATCATCCTCTCCTGTATATCTTATGATTCTGTATGCATACCCTTGTTCTGCAAGGAATTTCTGTCTGTTAAAACCGAATTCTTCTTCGACCGTGTTTCTTGTAATAAGCGTAAAAAATCTTGAAGTACGTTCTTTTGGTCTTAAAATTCGTCCAAGTCTCTGTGCTTCTTCCTGACGGCTTCCGAAGGTTCCCGAAACCTGAATTGCAAGTGAAGCATCGGGTAAATCAATTGCGAAATTTGCAACTTTTGAAACAACTAAAACCCTTATGGCTCCGCTCTTAAAATCGCTGTATATTTTGTCGCGTTCTGCATTTGGTGTACGTCCCGTGATGATAGGACATTTTAAAAGTTTTGCAATTTCTTCCAGCTGCGACAGGTACTGTCCGATAACGAGGATTTTATCATCAGGATATTTTTCGATAATTTGTTTTGTAACGTTGATTTTTTCGGGATTCTGGCTTGAAATTTTATGCTTTTCCCTTTGAGTTGCAACTGCATATTCAATTTCCAGATGCTGAGGTAAATCAATTCTTACTTCTACACATTCTGCCGTAGCAATCCATTTGTCGCGTTCAAGTTCTTTCCATGGAACATCGTATCGTTTTGGACCGACAAGGCTGAATACATAACTTTCGCATCCGTCTTCGCGAACAAGTGTTGCCGTAAGACCAACGCGGCGTACTGCCTGAAGTTCTGCAACAACCCTGAAAATTGGGGCAGGAAGCATGTGAACTTCATCATAAATAATAAGTCCCCAGTTGCGTTCATGGAAAATTGAAAAATGAGGATACGGGCCTTCTTTATCTGGTCGCCAGGTTAAAACTTGATATGTTGCAACGGTAACCTGCTTTATATCCTTGTTTTCGCCTGAATATTCTGCAATCTGGTCTTTGGTAAGCGTTGTTTTATCAAGAAGTTCTGCAATCCACTGATGTACTGCAGAAATATTTGTCGTGATGATTAATGTTGATGTTTTGAGCATATCCATAATCGTCATGCCGACAATTGTTTTTCCAGCGCCACATGGAAGTACGATTGTACCAAATCCTGTTCCGGGGCCTTTGTTGCCGATGAGAGCCTTTGCTGAATTTATCTGATATTCGCGGATTCTTAAAGGATGTCCGTCTGCTGTTGTCTGCCTTAGGCTTACATCAAGGTGTTCGCCGTCTGCAAGCATGATTTCATCTTTTACCGGCCATCCCGCCTGAAGAAGCAGCTGCTTTATTGTACCTCTGTCCGTTAATTTTATAAGGAAACAGAATTGTTTTTCTTCTTCGGTGAGTACAAGGTCTGGACTTTGAGCCATAGCAGCCGTTAAATCAGGATTTGAACAGGCTGCAAGATATTTTTTTACACTGTGATTTGCCGCGATTTCTTTGTAAATTGGAGCGGCTTTTGCAGTAAGATAAAGATACTGTTCTGTAAGTTTTCCTTTGCCATCTTTAGTTGGAGCATCTGTTTGAATTTCAGGTCCTGGAAGAAGCCGTAATTTGCCAAAACGGTCTGAAATTTCCCTTATCCACATTTCTACAGACTGAGGAACTTCAAAACGGGAATATTTTTCTAGAACCTGAATTGCATTTTCTGCAGAAAAACCCGCACTTGCGGCATTCCACAAAGAAAGAGGAGAAAGTCTGTATGTGTGCAGGTGTTCAGGAGATTTTTCCAATTCTGCAAAAGGAATCAATGCATTGCGGCATTCTTCAGCTAAAGGCGCGTGTACATCAAGCAGTATTGTCCTGTCGCCCTGAACAATAAGCGGGTTACTGTAATCCATAGCAAAGATTAATTATATATAAAACAAGGATTTGTTGAAAGTGCAATATTACAAATTACCAGTGGCCGCTTGCTCCTCCACCACCAAAGTGACCGCCGCCTCCGTGGAATGAACTGCCGCCAAAACTGCTGCCTCCAAAGCTTCTTCCAAAACTTGAACCGCCTCTGTAAGAACCCGAAAAACCGCCTTTTCTTGGATAGCTGGAACCAAAAAGTCTTGAAAGAAACAGCCATTTAAACAGTCCGCCCCGCGAAGAAATTATGACAAATACGAAAATAACCCAGATTGCAAGGAATAAAATGCCTTCTACAGCACCTTCGTCGTCATCATAATCCTGTGCAACAGATTTAGAGATTAATTCCTGATTGTCCGAGGCAATTCCACCCATATTCATGATTCCTTTTAGAATGCCCTGCGAATAATCACCGTCTTTAAATTCCGGGATAATGACGTTTCTTATAATTCGTCCGCATTTTGCATCGGTAAGTTTGTCTTCAAGACCGTAGCCTGTTTCTATACGCACCTGTCTTTCCTGATATGCAACTAAAAGCAATGCGCCGTTGTCTTTGCCTTCTTGACCGAGTTTCCAGGTTTCAGCAGTTTTTATAGCAAAAGATGCAAGGTCTTCTCCTTTTAACGTCGGTATTGTAAGAACTGCAAGCTGAATGCCCGTTGTATTTTCCAGATCGGTAAGGTATTTTTCAATCTGCTGTTCTTCGTGTCCGTTGATGATATTTGCGTAATCGTTTACGTGACCTTTTAATTGAGGAACGTTTAGCGAAAACATTGGAAGGGAAAGTGCAAAAAGAAGGGCAGTTAAAATCAGTTTTTTTGCGGATGTATGCCTGCTGTGCGTTGTGTACCTTTCGTGCTTTGTATGCCTTATTTCGTTTCTGTTTGAAAAAATACTTAAAACCATTCTGCATCCTCCAGAATTACAAGTCCGTCTTCAAGCTCGTTTGGATTTTCTTCGTGATTCGGAAAATTTTCTGCAAGAAGTTCGCCGCATTTTTCAATTGCATTTGTAAAAGCTTCTGCGGTTTTTCCTTTACGAAGGTTTTCAGCAAGTTCATCTGCAATTATGTTCCACAAATCCTGCGAAATCTTTGCCGAAATTCCTGAATCTGCAACAATTCTTACCTGACGTTCCATATAAGAAACAAAAATCAATATACCCGAATGTTCTTTTGTATCATAAACGCCGCTTTCCGTAAAATATCTGAATGCTCTGTGTGTTACGCATGCTCTTTTTACAGCCGACGGAATTATCAACCTGTCTAAAGCCGGAATATTTACAACATAAAAGGCAATTACAACAGCCGCAAAGCAGGAAATAATAAAGAAAAGAGGAAGAATCCAGCCCGGTTCGTTATGCCAGTAAATGTGACGGTAAATCATCCTGATTTTATCTGCAAATGGAAGCAGTACAAGCAGAACAACAGCCGCAAACAAATCAGAAGCAAGAAGTTCCCAAAAAGAATAATGTGCACTTTCGGCGGTAACTGCAACGGCAATTTCACCGGTAGTCTTTTTTTCAACTTCTGCTACAGTGCTTTTTATATCGTCAAAATCTTTTTCGTTAAGATTCAGTTTTTTCAACAACGTTTTAGTCTTCATTTTAACAGACTCCTTTAGGTTTTAAGGCATATATGCCGTTTGCTGCAACGGGCTTTTATAACAATTGTATGTTTTGCTATGTGTGCCCGTATGCCCGGCGATTTTTGATTTGTTTGCCTAGAATTCTACTTTTGGAGCAGACTGAGCTTCTGAAGATGCCTGGAAATACTGCTTTTTTTCAAATCCGCTCATATTTGCAATTATATTTGTAGGGAATGTGCGGATTTTTGTGTTGTAAGTTTTTGCAGCGTCGTTGAATTTCTGTCTTTCTACGGCAATGCGGTTTTCGGTTCCCTCAAGCTGATCCTGTAATGTAAGGAACTGCTGGTCTGCCTTAAGTTCAGGATAATTTTCGGTAACCATAAGAAGTCTCTGCAAACTTGAACCAAGCTGATCCTGTACCTGCTGATATCTTGCGAATGCCTCTGGATCTGAAAGAATATCGTCGCTTACGTTTATCTGTCCGCCTGCTTTTGAACGGGCTTCCGAAATATTTGTAAATACATCACTTTCGTGTTTTGCATAACCTTTTACAGTTGCAACAAGATTTGGAACAAGGTCAAGCCTTCTCTGATATTGATTCTGAACCTGTGCCCACTGTGCAGAAACATTTTCATCAAGAACAACTAAAGAATTGTAAGTATTTTTGTATGCCGAAAATGCACCCAAAACACAAACAAGAATAATAATAAGAGCAATAGCCCATTTTGGAAATTTTGTCATATCAGACTCCCGTAAATAAAACTAATGAAGTACCAGTGACTTCATTTTAAATTTAAAAGGACATTGTTAAAAGGTCAATAAAAATGTATTTTATATAGTAGAATGTAGAGTTTTTTGTAGCTTTTTTGCGTGTAAATTGTTATCCTATATAAGGAATTTTGTTAAAAAAGATTTATGAAATTGTATTATATATCAAAAAGTAAACAAGCAAAGTTCAATTTTCTTCGTCGAAATCCTCTTCGTTTAATTTTTTGCACGATTATTTTTGCTTCCGTATTTATTTCGTGCAGCAATTTTTACAGCAAAATTCAGGACACTTTAGAAAATATTCAGAATAATTCAAAATCAAAACAGTATGTTGACGTAACAGGCTTTTTTTCCTTGTCGGGTGCATATCCCGATTTTGAAACCGAATTGAATTCCGTTACAGATCATCGTTCGGCCTTTCCTGTGTTTCCAGCCTCTTTATATTATACGGCAACTGCAACGGCAGCAGGCGACAAGGTTGTTAATGGAATAATAGCAAATGATAAAAAATCTTTTACAATACCTGCGCTGGAAACAGAGCTTGAATGGACTGTGACTGTAGAACTAAAAAGCGACTCTACAAGACTTATGAAAGACAGCTGTACAAAAACAATAACCATGGAAGATTTTGTATTGTATCATGATTTTGTTTTAAAACCCGAAACCGATAAAGGTGATGAAAATCCTGGCGGTGGTTATGAAAATGTTGGAAAAGTAACTCTTGAAATAAAATTTCCTCAAATCGTAAATCAGATAAAAACGTCTTGCTTGGATAACACTAATTGGACTATCGAATCCTTTGATTGTACAGCTGCCGGCGGTCAAAAAAAATCTGCTATAATTCAAAAAACAGATCTTCCTGCCGGTTTTTATTCTGTAATGATTGATTATATTGATAATAGAAATGTTACGGTTTATAGAGATATTCAGGCAATAAATGTATTTAAAAATATGAATACGACAAAGTGGGTAAGTAATGGCGGTTCAGAAATAATATCCAGTGATGGAACTTATGAACTTACTCAGCAGACTATAGATAATTCAATGAATGCTACGGTCATATATGTTGCAGCTTCTGATTCTGACCATGAACCTGATGTAGATAATGGAACAGGAAGCCCGTTTAATCCGTATAAAAAAATATCAAATGCACTTTCGTATATAAAAAATTATCATTCAAACTACAAGGACGTTACCGGTTATAGTCCATTGGATTATACAATTAAAATTTCTGGGACAGTACAAGAAAATGTTAATATCGATCAAACTTATGATAATAATGCGCAGTCGATTACAATTGAAGGTGTAGGAACTAATCCGACCTTAAAAGCAAAACAGTCAGGTACGACGCTTTCGATTGATTCTACTGTTCCTGTAAAAATAAAAAATCTTACGATTACAAATGGAAGCAATGCAAACGGTAATGGTGGCGGAATTTCAATAAAAAAATCATCGGCGTATGTTGAACTTGGAGATGGAGTTACCGTAACAAATAATTCTGCAAAAAATGGCGGTGGAATTTATAATGTTGGAAATCTGTACCTTAATGGAAAGGTAATAATCGGTAAAGAATCAACTACAGCCGCAACAGCAGATAATTTTGGAAACAAAGCAACTTATCAAGGGGCTGGTATTTATAATGAAGGTAATGTCTATCTTGGTTATAAATATGATTCAACGGCAACTACAAAATATAAAATTGCTGAAATTGACGGCGGTGTTTATTGTAATTTGAATACAAATTCAGAATCGTATTCGGCGCATGGTGGCGGAATTTACTGTTGTTCCGGAAAAATCTTTATGCATAAGACAACGGGTAAGGAATGTGCAGTTTCGTATAATTGTGCAAAGCATGGTGCTGGAATTTATCTTGGTGTGGGGTCTGGAATAAAACTTACCATGGAAGGCGGAACAATAGAAGGAAATAAATCAACTTTAGGGGATGGAGCCGGCATTTATTGTACTCATGGCAGTTCTGTTACGATGGGCGAAGGTTCTTTAATAAAGAATAACACAGGTGCAAATAATGGGGGCGGTGTTTATCTTGATTATAACAATAACTCTCTTACAATGACGGGTGGAACCATAGAAGGAAATGAGGCTGATAATAATGGCGGTGCTGTTTATATGCATGCTATGAACACAAGTTTTGCAAATTTAATAATGAGCGGGTCTGCGTATATTCCGTGTACGATAGAGGTTGAAGAAAACAGAATAGTAATCAAAAACGATGTATATATTCTTGATGAGCCTGCATGTATAACACTGGCAGGCAATCTTACAAATACTGTAGTTGCATCTATTAGAGGTGGCTCAGATGTAATTAAGCAAGATACGTTAGTTCTTAAAAATTCAGGTGTAACAGATTATGTATCTTCGAATTTTACAAAATTCAAAATAATCCCTAATTCTTCATCTGATACATTTATTGTAGGTAATGACGGAAAACTTAATGCGGCATACGACCAGGAAACATTAGTCGCTGCAATTGCCACTATGACTGGAGAAGTAAATGTAAAATTTGTAGGTGAAATACAAACTGGTGCTATTGTATCTGCAATTAAAGAAAGGTTAAAAAATGCTTCTCTGGCAATAACGCTTGATTTATCTGGTGCTACCGTTGAAAATGTTTCTCAGTTTAACTTTAACACAAGGCACGGTATAAAATCTTTAGTTCTCCCTGATACACTTGGTCCTGGTTTTTATCATGAAAATGTAAATCACGATGCAGGTGATGATATTGTTTCATTTTCTATAAGTGATTCAAATCCGAATTACTGTACAGAAGACGGAATCCTTTACAATAAGGATAAAACTCAGCTTATTGTTTATCCAAAAGCAAAACCTGATTCTGAAATTACATTGCCGTCAACTGTTAAGACTTTAGGATCATCTGCATTTGTTCATGCAAATAATCTTATAAAAATAAATGGACTTGAACAGCTTGAAAGTATTTCTGTAGATGCCTTTTATTACTGTACAAAGCTGGAAGAAGCAGATTTATCTGGTCTTACAAATTCTTCTTTACCAATGTATGCATTTGAAGGAGCGTCATCATTGAAAAAAGTAATTATTTCAAGTTCCGTTACTTCAATAGGTTATAATGTGTTTGCTAATTGCTCTGCTCTTAATGAAGTACATTTTAGGGGAACAAGACCTCCAACTCTAACCAATGCAAACGATCATCCTGAATTCTACAATTGTGCTTCAGACTTGAAATTCTATGTTCCGAGCGGAAGCAAGAGTAATTATCTAAATTCAACAAATTTCTCAAGGACTGCTTACAATTATTATGCAAGTAGTCTTAGCAGCATAATTATTGAGGAATAAAAGAAAATTATAAATTATGTGATAAAAGAATATCTCAATGTAAATTTGCCGATTTGCAATTTGTTTATTATATTTATATAACGAGGTTATAATATGAGTAAGGAAACTAATGAAATCGGCAAGGAACTTATCAATAATTATAAATACTTCCTTGATAATGGTAAAACTGAACGTGAATGTACGGCCCTTATAAAGAAAATGGCTGAAGAAAAAGGTTATAAAGATATTTCTGAGTTTAATAAGCTTAAAGCGGGCGATAAAGTTTATATTACAAAGATGAACAAATCGATTGCACTTTTTGAAATTGGTACAGATTCTATTCAGAACGGTATGAATATTTTAGGTGCGCATATCGATTCTCCACGTCTTGATGCAAAGCAGAATCCACTCTACGAAAAAGACAATATGACATATCTTAACACCCATTATTACGGCGGTATTAAAAAATATCAGTGGACAACATTACCGCTCGCAATTCATGGTGTTGTATGCAAAAAAGACGGAACAACTGTAAATGTTGTAATTGGAGAATCAGAAGATGATCCTGTTTTCTGTATTTCCGACATTCTTCCACATCTTGCGCAGGAACAGATGAAAGATAAGGCATCTGAATTCATTAAAGGCGAAGACCTTGACCTTATAATGGGTTCAGTAATTCCTACAAAGAAAAATGCTGATAAAGCAAAAGATGCAGCAGGAAAAGAGGTTGCTTCAAAAGATTCAAAAGAAAAGAGCAAGAAAATTGTACTTGAACTTTTGAAAGAAAAATATGGAATTGAAGAATCTGATTTTGCTTCTGCAGAACTTGAAATTGTTCCAGCTGGAAAAGCAAGAGATTTAGGTTTGGACCGTTCACTTGTTCTTGCTTATGGACAGGACGACCGTTCATGTGCATATCTTTCTGTTGCAGCAATGCTTGATGAAAAAGCAACAAATCGTACAACTTGCTGTCTTTGTGTAGATAAAGAAGAAATTGGAAGTGTAGGTGCAACCGGTATGGCATCGAACCTTTTTGAAAATATGACTGCAGAAATTGTAGCACGCATGGAAGATTCTTATTCTGAACTTGCATTGCGAAGATGTCTTGCAAACAGCAGTATGCTTTCTTCTGATGTAAACGCTGCTTTTGATCCATTAAATTCAAATCTTTATGATAAAGAAAATGCATCTTTGCTTGGTGCCGGCTTTACCTTCCAGAAATATACAGGTTCACGCGGAAAATCTGGTGCAAGCGATGCAAATCCTGAATTTATTGCAAAAGTTCGTCAGGCAATGGATAGCGACGGCGTTGCATATCAGATGGCTGAACTTGGTAAAGTAGATCAGGGCGGTGGCGGAACAATTGCATATCATGCAGCAAAATACGGCATGAATGTTCTGGATGCTGGCGTTGCAGTTTTGAGTATGCATGCACCTTGGGAAATTACTTCAAAAGAAGATTTGTACCAGATGTATAAAGGCTGCAGAAGTTTTCTTAAAATTACAAACTAATTATAAAATTAGCACACATCTTAAAGGTAGATGATCTGAATATCCCTGTCCGGTATAAACTTTATAGCTGGCAGGGATTTTTTTTGCATCAGTCCACGGTTCTTCGGCAACAGCTTCAAAAGCTTTTATATGAATATTGCCGCAGGTAAAAATATTGTCTATCCGTTCCCATTTGTTTTTATAAAAATAGCTGCCCGTTTCTGTCGTAAAATTGCCGTTGCTGTCAATCCATGGTGAATAAACAGGCACGTTGCCTAAAAGTATGTTTTCTTTTGTTTTTCCGCCCCTTATTAATTTGAATTCAAGAATGTCTTTGTTAAAGTCTCCGCATATTACACAGGGAATGTCTGTGCCGTTTTGTTTTTGTTTTTGTTTTTGTGTTTGTTCAATGCTGTCTGATAAAAGTTTTTCCTGCCAGTTCCGCCATATTTCGCTTTGTTCTGCACCTCCAGACTTTGATTTCCAGTGATTGATAAATATATAGAAGAAATTGTCGCTTTTGCTTGCATTTGTTAGAACCTTAAGCTGAATAATTGGTCGTGAAGAAGGCTGTTTTGCGTTTTCCGTGCGTATGTCCATGGAATGAACTTTTATATTGGTAAGCGGATATTTAGAAAGCACGGCACAACCTATTGCAGCATTGTTTTCTTTTGAAAAGAAAGTATATTTCAAAGTTTTTCGCGGGTTCCAGGCGTTTGAATACAATTGATTTTTTATATCATTAATAACCTGTTCATTTTCTATTTCTTCAAGAACGTATATGTCGGCATCAAGACGCTGCATTACCTGTGCAAGACGTTTTAGGCGCGTAAGATATGCCTCTTTGTTCCAGTTTTTATTCCTCTTGAATTCGGAATATTCGCTGCCGGAAGTTTCTGCATCAAAAAAAGTCTGTACGTTCCAGCATACAAGAGATATTTCCTTGTTTTTTCTGAATGCTGAATTAAACGGACTGTTTGTACTGGAACTTACTGTTTGGCTGGAATTTTCTATAGAGCAGCAGGAAAAATTTAATAATGCAGAAAAGATTGCAAACGCGGCAAGAAATAATTTTGAAAATGTGATGAATGTTTTTAGAATTTGCCCTGATTTTTTCATATTTGTCGTATCTCCTTTTTTCATTTGCCCTGTCTTTATGGAATATAGCCGCGAATGTTCAAAAAAGGAGGAAAAAACAGTCGTAATCTATAAAATTCTTGGAAATTATCATTTTTATAACAGATTTTTATGGAAAGCCGCTTTATACCTTAATATAATGAATGTAGGAGTAATTAAAATGGATGAAAAATTCTATGAATCTATTAAAACAGAACTTTTAGAAGATATTCTTCCTTATTGGGAAAAATACGCCAGAGATGAAAATCCATCTTCAAAAGGTTTTTACGGAGATATTTCAAATAAAAACAAGCAGAATAAAAAAATCAGCCGTTCAATTGTAATGACATCCCGCTTCTTGTGGACATACAGTGCTGCAGCCCGTCTTACAAAAAATGCAGATTATCTTAAAATGGCAGATTTTGCCTACGATGTTGTTAAAAATCAATATTTCGATAAGGTTTACGGCGGTGTTTACTGGTCTGTAGAAACTGACGGAACTCCTCGTGTAAGCAAAAAACAGATTTATGGCGAAGCTTTCTGCTGCTATGGACTTTGTGAATATGCCGCTGCAATCAAAGAAATTCGCGGCGACGAAGCCCTTGCAAAGGAATCAATGAATAAATCGCTTGAACTGTTTGATTTTATGGAAAAATATGCTTTTGACAGTGCCGACGGCGGTTATATAGAAGCCTGCGCAATGAACTGGAGCCAGACACAGGATATGCAGCTTTCTCCAAAAGATATGAACTGTCCAAAATCAATGAATACAAATCTTCATGTTATGGAAGCATATACAAATCTTTACCGCACGCTTCCAGTTGTTTTTGCAGAAAACACCGAAAAACGTGCTCAGGTTGGAAACTCTCTTACAAATCTTGTTCGTGTTACAGTTGAAAAAATCCTTCAGAAAAATGGACATCTTGGAATGTTCTTTGATATGAAATGGAATCTTTTAGATGAAGAAATTTCTTATGGACATGATATCGAAGCAAGCTGGCTTTTGTGGGAAGCGGCCTGCGAACTTGGTGATGATTCTCTCAAAAATGAAATCAGGCCTTCGGTTTTAAATATGGCAGATGTTGCTCTTGCTGAAGGTTTTGATATGAATACAGGTGCAATGGAAAATTTCATGCGCGGTACTAAAAAGGACAGAACCCGTGTCTGGTGGAATCAGGCAGAAAGCCTTAACGGTTTTTACAATGCATGGGAAATGACACGTTCTCAAAAATTCGCCGAAGTTTGCGAAATGCAGTGGAATTGGATTTTGAATTATCAGGTTGATAAAAAAGGCGGTGAATGGTGGTCTGCATTAACACCAAAAGGTCGCCCGATAACTAAAGAATCTAAAGGCGGAAACTGGAAAACTTCTTATCATTCTGGCCGTGCCTGCATGGAACTTTTACGTCGCAGCGGTACAATAAAATAGGTTTACTATAAAGCCGATTGTGGTAAAAAGTTTGTTATCTTTGCCAAATTTGTATAGAAAACTGTTGTGAATGAAAAATCTTACTACTGACATTTTTCTTTTTTAGGCATATAATATTTTATATGAGAAAAAAGAGTTTTATCAGGGTTATTTCATTCGCAATCGGTTTGTCTTTTTTTGCTTCATGCCATTTTTCTAATAATACGTATGAACCAGAAAAAGTTGCGGTAAGAATTTGCGTTTCTGATGATAATTCCGTTACTAATGGTAATGCCCGTACTGCAATGCCTGTTCTTAATTTAAAAGATTTTGTGCTTAAAGGACATCTTCCAGGTAAAGCAGATGAAGTACTTGCTACCGCTAATTCAAAAGACGGTTTTACAGAACCATTAGAAATTCTTACCGGCGACTGGGAATTTACAATGACGGCAGAACTTGATACAGCAAGTACCGTTGCAACCGGTGTAGTTCGTTATTCAGAAAAAAAATCAGTTACAATAGCTCACGATACAACAAATCTTTCTTTTACATTAAAACCAACAGATTCCGAAGGCAATTATATAGAAAACGGTGAATTGGCTATAACAATGACCATTACTGGTAATGCAAAACATGCAAATGCCCGTTTACTTGATTCTACTGGAACTCAGGTAGAAATATGGACGAATGCAAACGAAGTTACTCCAGGTACCCGATTAGTATTTAATAAACATGGTTTGGCAGAAGGAACTTATTCTTTTGTCATAAATTTTACATCAGATAATGAAAGTACAGATCCTGATGAAAAAACAATTCGTCAGAATACCTGGGAATCTTTAATACGCATAGAAAAAGGTCTGAAAGTTTCGGCAGAAGTTGAATATGATTTAAATCCACTTTATAGAATTACTTATGAAAAAAATGGTGGCGAACTTCCTGCCGGAGTACATATTTTAACTTATTCAAGATTAAGTCCAACAATCACGCTTGCATATTGTACAAAAACAAACTGTGTATTTATGGGCTGGTATGAAGATGAAACCTTCCCTTATTCAGCAACACCTGTTACCGAACTTAATCCTGCGCAGACACCAGAAGATAAAACTTTTTATGCATTGTGGTGCGAAGCAGGCAAAATATATTTGAAACAAAATGGAAGCGGTAAAGGTTTTTCTGCTGACTCTCCTGTTAATAATTTTGAAAAAGCAATTAGTACAATGCAGGAAGTTAAGCGAAGAAAAATAACAGCTCAAGATTATGAAATGAGGATATGCGGTGAGCTTTCTGGAAGTCAGGAGCTTTCTTCAAGACTTACAACTTTAGTATGTTCAAAACTGACCTTATGCGGTAATACGGATTCTGCTACCGATTCTTTGAATGCAAGAGAAAGTGGTTCAACACTTATCGTTACAACAAGTGTTCCTGTTACAATTTCTAATTTAACAATAACGGGTGGATATTCTAGTACTAATGGCGGCGGTATCCTGATTAATTCATCTTCTGGAGGACTGACTTTAGATAGCGGTACTGTCGTAAAAGGAAATAAGGCAGTCGATCTTGGTGGTGGCGTTTATCTGCCAATTAATAAGACTCTAAAGGTAAAGGGGAATGTAGAAATTTATGATAATACAAATACAGCAGAAACTCCTGCAAAATCAAATTTGTATATCCCTCAGAATACAAGAGTTACTGTTACGGGGCCATTATATTCAGTAATCGATGGTACTACAAAAAATGCAAAAATCAGGTTTCAAACACAACATGCACCTGCGCTTAATGCTTCAATAACTATTACGAGTGGATATGGATATAAAACAAATGGAAATAATGCAGGTGTAAAGCCAGGACGTTATTTTATTAATGATGAAACTTATGGTGTTACCTTTTATGAAACTTCTGGAGAAGCAATTGTTGCGCAAAGCGGTGGTTCAATAACTAAGGAAGATATTCAGAAAAATGTTCAATTCGAAATAGATAAAACGTTCTGTTCTGCAACGGATTCAACAACTAAGAGATTTAAGTTTACTGTAAAAGTTCCTGATCCGGATGATGAAAGTAGCGGAAAACTTGTTACAAGACCGATTGGTACTGGCGAAGGAAAAATCAGTCTTTCTTATGAACTTTTGTATAACGGCGAAACAGTTCCTGATACATATTATACAAAAAATACGGATGGAATAACGCTTGGTTCAAGTATTCCTGCTGGAAATTATATTATTTCTGTAAGCGGAAATTATTGTAATAGAAATTACCGCGCAAGTTTTGATATATCAAATATAGAACCTGCTGTTGTAAACAACGCACCTGAATTTCTTGCAGCAGGAACAAGCGGAACGGCTGGAACTAGCGCACAATATATTTATTTTGGAGAATATCCGCAATCTAAAAAAGCTTCAGCTGTAATAGTAAACGAAACTATAACCCGAGCTAGCGGAGATTTTACGTATTATTTAGGAAGCGATACCTGCTGGTATAAAAAAAGTGGTACAGAATATTATAAAGTTGAACCTGTAAAATGGCTTGTTCTTGATACTAATTATGACCACGATGGAAATGCAGCTACCGCTGGTAAATGGCTTTGTCTTACGGAACAAATATTGGATGTTTCAAATTTTGGAGATACTAAAGATGGTCATAACGGAAATAACTATAAACAAAGTGATGTAAGAGCCTTTATGACTGGAAAATTCTATAACAGACTCTTCGATGATGATGCCAAAGATAAAATTTTGGAATGTCTTGTTGATAATCTTTCGGCCAGTACAGGGCATACTAACACTCAATGGTTATGTGAAAATACAAACGATAAAATCTTTTTGTTGAGTTATGTAAATCTTACTAATACTGCTTATTTTGCAAATGCTGCTGCAAGAATACGAAGTTATACACCCTATATGACAGATGTAAAGCTTACTTTGCCACATTGTTCTGATGACAATGGATTGATAGAAGGCTGGTGGTCTAGAACTCCTACAGGGCAGACTGAATATTGGGCTGCACGTGTTGCTTATGCAGTTAGGGGGGATAATGGTAACGTGGATCTTTGGCAGACTTACGACCGAGAGACTGTTGGGGTTGTTCCTGCAATTTGTTTAAATCCGATGTAATATTTAAAAATAAATAAGAGGAAATATATGAGGGTTTATTGTTCTTATGCTTTAAATCTGTTTAAGGGGGGGCGTGTCATAAAAAAACAGCCTTCCCTTTTTTCTGTCTGCCTGGCAGTTTTGTTATTTAGTTCTGTTGTTTTTTCTTCTTGTACAGATTTTTTTAATGGTAGTAAACAGCCGGGTAATGGTATTCAAAATCCTCAAAATAAATATATAACGGTAAAAGGCAGCGTAAGTCTTTCCAGTATTCGCAGTGCATTTCCAGAGTTGCCGCAAACAGGCATTGAATATTACGCAAAAGCAACTTCTGACCATATTGAAAAAGACGGGACTACGGACGGAACTTCTTATACAATTCCGCTCCTCGATTTTGATAAAGAATGGGTTGTAGAAGTAGGAGTTACTGACGGTACGAATGTTTTGTTAAGCGATTCGTTTACTCTTACATCAAATAATTATTCTGCAGAAGAAGCGTGTTTTGTCCGCGACGTAGTATTAAAAGCAGATGCAGAAAATGGAACAGGAACTATAAATTTAAAAGTAAATGTAAATTCCGATGTTATTGCAGATTATGGCTTAAATTATGTGGAAGCGGTAAGTGAAGTTGCTGGTGCCTCTTTAGAATGTGTCGCTGGAACCGAACAAAATGGAAAAATTCCTTTTACAATCAGAACTACAGGCGCTGCAGGAATAAGTTCTGGCGCTAATAAACTAACGATTAATTTTTACAAAAAAACTTCAGAAACTTCCTTGTATCTTTTGTATTCAATTACTGATGTTGTTTCAGTTTTTAAGAATATGCAGACCGAAACCTGGCTTGAAGGTGTTCCTCTTGTAACAAAAAAAGCTGTTGCAGATTTTATTGTTACGCAGATTTATGTTGGAGAATGTATAGAAGGAGTTTCGCCAAGTGATTCAAGCAAGGGAACAATGTTTAAACCTTTTGCAACTGTGGACCATGCATTCAACTATATAAATAATCTTCCTGAATTAAATTCCTCTGGCAAAGAAATAACCTATACAATTCATGTAAAAAACGGAATAACAGAAACAGTTTATAATCCAATTGTTATAAACAGAAATGTTGTTATCGAAAGCTGGAAAACTTCTCCAGGAGATAAACAGGGAACCTTTACATTAACTTGGCAGGGGGAAGGGGCCTCCATGATTCAGGTTAGTAAATATCTGACTTTGGATGGTGTAAAAACAAAATCTAATCCGCTTACTTATTCGGGAGTTACCCTTTATGGTGGTAAAGGTTTGGGAGTTACAGGAAGGGCATTTTGCGTTTTTGGCGGGCTTAAGATTAATGGGGCAACAATAAATAATTTTGATTCAGGTGATGGTAGCGGTTCGGCAATATATTATGAAAATCGTGATGAGCAGCATGTTGGTCTTACAATTACAGGTGCTTCAATAACCGGTAATAAAACTTCGGGCGATGGAACAATTTATGTGGAAACTCCGCTTGGTAGTCCAAGAAATGTTGATAAAGCTTTTGTAATGGAAAATGGCGATATTTATGCTAATTCTGCAAGCGGTTCTGGTGGCGGCGTTTATGTAAAATACGGGCTTTTTGTTATGAAAGATGGTTTAATCCGTAATAATAATGCTAATGGAAGTTTGAGCTGCGGTGGTGGTGTTTGTGTCGATTCAGATGCCGTCTTTAAAATGGAAGGCGGAACAATAAAAGGTAACACATCTTCTAGAAGCGGCGGCGGTATTTATAATAAGGGAATAAGTTATATTTATGGAACGTCCGTTATTGGCGACAGAACAAAAACAGAAGCTGCAAAAGATGAAGAATCAAAATTTTCGAATAGAAGCGACGAAGGTGGCGGAATAAAAACAGAAGGAACTAATGCTAAATTATATTTAGGCTTTAAAGAAGATGAATCTGGTTCTCCTGTTGCAGATAATGCCTTTAATACAGGAACTGGCGGTGTTTATTACAACTATGCAGCTGGTACTACGGGGGCTGGTGGCGGCGGTATATGTTTTACAAGCGGACTTTTGTGGATTAATGGCGGAAATATTGCTTACAATTCTTCTGCAAATAAAGGCGGCGCAATTTCTTCAAATGACAATTCTATTGTTCTTGCAGGAAACCCTAAAATTCCTGTTGGAAACGAAATTACAAATGATATCTGGCTTAACGAAACTGGAAAATTTATTCTAAAAAGCGGTTTTGGTACAGGTTCTACAGGTATTGTAGGTACAATTAACAGAATTAATTGGTCAGAGGGCGTTCTTATTGCACAATCAGAAGATGGTTCTGACCTTGACGATAGCTGTTTAATAAAATTTGATTTTGTTCACAGATATAGGCTCGCATTTGCACAAAATGCCGATTTAACCGATGATAAAACGCAGATTGTTTTAAAGAATTCGCCGGAAATTTATATTGCGGGTACTCTTCCAGGAAATAATACTTATGCTCTTTGTGCCAGGGAAGGGGATGATGCAAATGGTATTGGAACAAGAACAAGTCCTTTTGCAACTTTGCAGGGGGCTTTAACTGTAATGGATTCGTTTGATATTGATTATGTTGTTTATGTCGACGGAAGATTAACAGGACAACAAACGCTTTCTTCGGATTTGGCGACAAGTGGTGCAACTGCAGTATATAAAGCAAAATCGCTTTTAATAAAAGGCGCTTCTAATAAAACAATGACAAGAAGTGATATTTCTTCTGGAAAAGATGTGTTTGATGCTGGAATAGGAGAGACTGCAATTGATGAAGGCACTGCGTTTAAAATTGAAACTGATGTTCCTGTTACTTTTGAGCACATACTGATAACAGGTGGAAATACTACTGAAGGTGGCGGTGGAATTAGCATTGCTTATGGTGCTACGGTAACTCTTGGTGAAGGTTCCTGCGTAGCCGGTAATAATGCCGTGAAGAGGGGTGGAGGAGTAGATAATTCTGGTACCTTAATTATTAATGACGAGGGTAGAATTACTTATAATACTGTTACAGGAGGCACTTTTTGTAATTGTTATGGTGGTGGCGTTTATTCAACAGGCAAAGTCGTAATGCAAGGCGGATATATTTGTCAAAATACTGTCAAAGCTATTGGCGCTGTTGGTGGCGGCATTTGTTTGTATTCCTCACCTGCAGCAATTTTTGAAGCGAGTGCTGGAACTATTGGTGAAAATAAAATTATAGAACAAAATCCGGATACAGGTGCGTATTTCCTTTCTGGAGGTGGAGGAATTGGTATAATTGAAGCTCATTCTGTAGTTTTATCAGATAATATTACTATATATACGAACACAATTGAAAAAGAGACTGGTGCTTCGGAAGATCAGACTGTTAAAGGAACGGGTATTCTTGTTGGGCCTTCCAATGTGCTGACAATAAAATCTAATACTGCAAATTTTACTAAAACTAATGAAATATATCTTTCAAGTGGTGCAACAGTTGATATTGGAGAAGGAAATTCTTTTAATTCTTTTTATATTGTGCCATCCGAGTATGTTTCCGGAACTGTGGTTGTAAGTGGTGATACTGATAATTATGCAAAATGTAAGATTATCGATAATGATGAAACAGATCCGTATAAATGGTTTCTTACAAATACAGGCGCTTTAGTTTCCAGAATGGGAGATAAAGCTGCGCCAGATAAGGTTGGCGATGTTGTATTTTCAGATGGTTCTGCTTCATACGTAGGCTCTTTGAATAGTTTTTACAGTTTTAAAGGACCTGTAAGATATATGATAGCAATAATTTTTTATGTTGGAACAGAATGTTCTGATGACGGTTCGAACAGGGTTTTAGGTGTTTCAACATTGCGGCGTTTTGATTCATCAGAATTTAATAGTCCAAGAAATTGGTGTGGTGATGATACAGCGGGTCGACAGGGAAAAACATTAAATATAACTACGATTGCTTCGAATAAGAATGGTTCTGGGAACCTTCAGAAGGCAAGAGATTTTGTTGCTTATTTAAACCCAAATTATAATAGTGTAAGCGATTGGGGGGTTATGTCTGGTGCATATTCAAGCGGTTCCAATAGCAGTTTTCCTGCTAAAGGAACTGATTTTCAAACAGGCTGGTATCTTCCTACTGTAACAGAACTGCTTAAAGTTAGAGATTGTTCTTGTAAATCATTGTTAGCATACGAGTCTGGTGCAAAGTTAAAATGGGATTATTCTAGCGAAACTACTTCACAGACAAATTATTATTGGACATCTACGCAAGGTACGGATGGAACTAAGGCATTTGCTATTAATATGAAAACCAGTGAAAATCCTGTGGAAAGATTAAAATATTCAGAAGCAAGCGATAAGCAGAGATGTAATTATCTGGCAATTCGACAGTTTAATTAGCGGGTTTTGTCGTGCGTCTGGGGTAAATTAAAGTTTATCTATACAACTCACTAATAAAATATTGTTCTTGTAATGAAACGGCAGACAGGATTTCTTCATCTGAATAATTTTTATCATTAAGGTAACAATCCATTTTATAAACCAGAGACATTTCATTACGGCGGTTATTCATTTTTTGAAGAAATTTAAAACCAAAGTTTTCGTACAAGCCTTTTTGATCTGTTGAAATATAAAGATTTTTGTAGCCTTCTTTCTTTGCGCATAAATAAATGTGTTCAATCAATTTTCCTATCCGTCTTTTTCCGCGGAAAGAAGGAAATGTATAAACAAAACCAATCCAGGGCTTTAACTCCGTGTCAGGAATATCATCTCTTTCTGCAAAAGTGCAAAATGAACTGATTTCATTTCCCTCAGAGAAGGTGTGTATATCAACTGGTTGTACCTGCCTACAATCGAAGAGCCGTTAAGAAAAATGCGAAAGCATTTTTTAGGCTCA
>CAMOWQ010000016.1 GCA_946628495.1 uncultured Treponema sp.
AACGGTTTTCAAGACCGCCCCAGTACGACCGCTTTGGTATCGCTCCATTAAGTGAATAGAAATATACATTGAAATATAAAAAGTGTCAATACAGTTCTTGAAAAAAATAAAAAAAATATGAAAAAAAATTTTCTTTAGTAAGGAAATGTTTGTATTGTTATAGGTTTATTTAGGTGTAAAAACAAGTAAAAAAAACGGACTGCTCAAACTAGAACAGTCCGTTTTTTGAAATCCTTATTTATATGCTAATAAGCTATTTATAAGGATTATCTTTGTGTATCTAAGTACTTAAACTTAGCGGTTGCAGTCGTCAATCAAGCCCTGCCATACGTTCTTTGCAGCTTCGTATGCTTCTGCAGGAGTCTGATATCCACCTGTAATACCCCATACCATATCTCCCTGTGAGAGACCTGAAATAAGAGTATCGAAACGTGGATTTGGAGTCTTAGCCATAAGTTCAAGAGTTTCGTCTACAGCACGTGGATCTCTGAATCCGCCGTAGTATCCTTCCTTCCAAGAATCTTCTCCTCTGTAATCTGGGTGAGGAGTAATCCACAAGTCAACTGCTTTTGCAATCTTTTCAGCTGTTTCAGCATCATAGCAAGAAGGAATTACACACATGTTTGTATCATGAAGTGTCTTGTAAACACCGTCTCCGTGAGGTCCGAGTGGGAAGCATACAAATCCCCAGTTATCAGCCATTGAAGAGAAGCGTCCGTTTGGCTGTGCATTGTATTCCTGATCTGCCAAGAAACATGTTTCACCATTCATGAATGCTGTATAGAAGTAATCCCAGTTTGCACCTTCTGGCTGTGGGAGCTGATATGTTGCGAACATTCTCTGAATCCAGTTCCATGCTTCCATAGAATTTTCTGAACCAGCGTTGTTGAAGTATTTTCCGTTCTTGTCGCGTCCGATGATAGAACCACCGTTAGAATCAAGAGCTGCGTAAGAGAATTCTGAGTTGAAAGAAGACATAGCGTAAACATCAACTACACCGTCGTTGTCTGTATCTTTCTGAACCTTCTTACAGATGTCTTCGAATGTTTCCCATGTCCATTTTCCCTGTGCCTGAAGATCATAAGGAAGTTCTGGATCCAAACCGTTTTCTTCAAGAATTCTCTTGTTAAAGAACATACCGTTCTTTGGTTCTGGTTTTCCCCAGTTGAATGCATAGAAAGAATCTCCTTTTACGAGTTTCTGTACACATCCCTGGTCATATTTAGATGCATCTTTATAGTTTACTGATTTGATTTTTGACAAGTCATAGAAAAGATTTGCCTTTACACCAGTGTTAGCTGAACGTCCGTCGATAATGAAAACATAGTTTTCATCTCCACCTGTAATACAGAAGTTAGAAACGAACTGTGGGTTTGAACCCCATCCAGAAACTGCCATCTGCTTTACTCTTACATTGTAAGTAGAGTTAATCCAGTCTCTGAAAGCGAAGCGGTCTTCCTCTTCCTTTGTTGATGGTGTGTGATCAGGATCTGTCCACCAGTCACCGATAATAACTTCCATGTTCTTGAAGTCATATACTTTCTTTGTTTTTGGATCCTTTTCTTTTACTTCATTCTTAAAAGGATTTCCTTTCTTTGCTTTCTTTGCTGCTGACAATGGGCTTGCAACCATCAATGCGGCAACAACTAACAACATGGTTTTTTTCCATGCACTTTTAATCATTTTTAGGCCTCCTAATTTTTTATACCTTTAAATGTTTGCTAATGAATAATTCTAACACACTTTTTGTTTTTTACAATTTTTTAAACTGTTTTTTTTAAACTTTTTTCTTATATTTTTTAATTTTTTTATGTGTATGATTATAAATTGTAAAGGGCAAAAAAAAACCGTATGCAAACTGTTAATCAGCCTGTATACGGTTTCTTAGTAAAAATAAAAAAGTATGATTTCAAATATTAGAAATCTTTCTTTTCTGACTTACGTCTTTTGTTCAAAAGCTTTCTTTCGAGAGTTGTTTTCTTCTGATGAAGAATTGCAGAAGGCTTTTCGAAATATTCACGCTTTTTGTATTCGCGGATAATGCCTTCTTTTTCAACCATACGCTTAAAACGTTTGATAGCTTTTTCAAGGTTTTCTGAATCGTCAACGTTGATTGTTGCCATGTAAAATGTCACCTCCTTTTTTTCGGTGATTCCGTAAAAACAGTAATATATTAAAGAAATGCATATAAAAAATCAAGGGCACAAAATAATAAAAAAAAACTTGCTGTTTCTAAAAAACGCACTATATTAATCATCTGTGAAATCTTAAGGCTGTTTTATAGCACCTACTTAGCAGCCATAAAAAATAAAGGGGGCATCTATGTCATATGTTAATGCTGTTCAGCATGAATCAAATCAGAATTATCTTTATAAAAAATCTATGGAGCCTTTGAGCCGAAAAGAGGAATACTCGGTTGCAGTAGAGGCATTTAATGGTAACAGAAAAGCACGCGAAACACTGTTTCTTTCCAACCTGAGGTTTGCAATACAGCAGGCGGGAAAATATACGGGAATTGGTATTGAAACAGAAGATTTGTATTCTGTAGCTGCCTGTGGCCTTTTAGATGCAGTGAATAATTATAATCCCGAAAAAGGCGCATCTCTTTGTACGTATTCGGCTCGTTATATTAAAAATGCAGTGTTTAATGCTGCAAACAAATGCGGTGCACGTCAGTATCTTACCGATTCAGAAAATAAAAAACTTGTAACCGTAAAAAAAGCTTTTAAGGAAGCTTCTATATATTATGAAGAGCGGGAAGAGCAGCTTGAAGCTGTTGTAGAGGCTACCGATATTCCAAGAGAAACTGTTGAAGACCTTTTGTATTGTTCTGAATTTGCTGTAAGTGGAGAAACTGAAACTGGTACTGGCAAATTAGAGCTTTTTGATTTGTTTGCAGAAAAAAGAAATTGTTCGCCTGAAGATTATGCTGTTGAATCCTGCATGAAGGATGAAGTTTTGCGTCAGTTGTATACGATGGAAAGAGAAGAAAGGCATGTGTTTATGCTTGCAAACGGACTTGGCTGTAAGAATGCATTTCCTCATTCACTAACGGAAATTGCAAAAGAAACTGGCCGTTCCAGACAATGGGTGTATTACAAACTTAATGCGGCAAAAAAACATCTTTCGGAAAAGATGAAAGACTGGATGTAGTTATTGTTTTCATGGCAGCATAAAAATATTTGTTCAGCCGATTATCTGGAACAATTTGAAAAAAAATTATTTAAGGAAAACGAATTCTTCTATTTCGCATAATGTTCTGCCGTTAAAGAAGCTGCTTGTCCATTCACCTTTTGGCAGTGTGTCGTCGGCTCTAAAATAGATGGCATGCCTTCCGGTTATGTTTTTAACACGTCCTCGATAAATGCCGTCGCCAAGTCCTGTTTCTACAGTACCGATTTCTTCATCGTCTGCAAAAACATGGATTTTTCCTTTACAACCAGTTCCACAGATTTTTATTGCAAGTTCCATTGTTGAAGTTGAATTATCATCTCCAAAATCAAAATATTTATAGCCTATTTCGGCACCGTCTTTTATTTGCGTAACGACCCGTTTGAATAAATCTTTTTCCGTAACAAAGCAGCCGCCTTTTAGGACACAGGCAATTTCCGCCTTTACAGGTTTATAAGGATTAAGGCTTTCTTCAAAACCGAGGGAAGTCATTTCTACAGGAGGAATTGTTCCGTCTGGAAGAATGTTTATTTTTTCAACACAAGCGCGTCTTGAAAAAACTGAATTATTCGTCATTCTGTGATAGAAAATATACCATTGTCCGTTTATGCAGCAGATTGAACCGTGATTGTTACCTGCAGGATAATCAACACCATTATCAATAATGTAACCCCTGTAAGTGAACGGGCCTGTCGGACTGTCTGAAGTTGCGTATGCAAGACGGCTTCCTTTTCGTGGTGAATAAATCAGATAGTAAGTATTGCCAACTTTTCGCGGAGAACTTGCTTCGTAAAATCTGAATTCTTCTGGAATTTCTTTACGGTCATCTACAACACGTTTTTTCAGGCTTCCCGGAATAATTCTGTACATGTTTGAAGAATCAATTTCGTTCATGTTTGAGCCTTCAAAACCGTAATAAATGTAAACACGACCGTCATCATCTACTAAAACGCCCGGGTCGTTATAAATTCCGTCATCACCTGCATCTTCACTTTTGTAATCATAAGTCGAAAGAAATTTAAAAGGCCCTTCAGGTTTATCACTAACGCTTACACATCCTTTTGCGCCGACAATATATGTATATAGATAATACTTGCCGTCTTTTTCAATTACATCAGGAGCGTAAAGTTCGTGATTTGTATGAGGAACGCTTGATTCATGATCTGTATCAGCTTTTGTGTGAAAAATATGACCGTGGCATGTCCATTCGTTCAGGTTATCCAGCGGTGCACTCCATGCTTTTAATTTGTAATCGCAGAATTTGTCGAGACCATAGCGGTCGTGCGACCCGTAAATATAAACCCTGTTTCCAAAAACTCGGGGTTCGCCGTCGGGAATGTATTCCCATAAAGGTAAAATTGGATTTGACATATTGTAATTGTAACATAACATTTTTGAGGAATACAGAACGGAATATTTTATTTATTATTGCTGTTTCATGTACTTTTTATGCATTGATGTTATAATCATTTTATGACCATTCAGGAATTTAAAAATAAAAACATCGCTTTGCTTTCGGCTTCTGAAAATCCAGCTGTAAGGGCAACTCCTTCCCTAGATATTAGCATTATAATAGAAGATATTCTTTCTTTTTCAAAAACAAGGCAGCTTCTTAATAAGGATTACGAGATTCCCGCTGAAAAACTTTTGAAATTACAGGAGGCTGTAGAAAAAAGGCTTACTGGACTTCCTGTTGCATATATTACGGGGCATAAAGAATTTTATGGTTATGATTTTTATGTTTCGCCGACCGTACTTATTCCAAAGCCTGATACGGAACTTCTTGTTGAAAAAGCAGTCGAAGTTTTTTTACAGAAAATAAAGAATCATCCGGGAAAAATATTTACAGTTTGTGATATGTGTACCGGCTCCGGCTGTATAGGCATTTCGTTTCTTATGACGCTTTATGAAAATCAGATGATTGATTCTTCGCTGCTTCCAAAAATTACCCTTGTTGATATAAGTCAGGATGCACTTGATGTTGCATATAAAAATGTTACAAAACTAGTGCCTGAAAATTTACGGGACCGGGTGCAGCTTGTAAAGAGCAATCTTTTTGATGTTGTAAACGGTGAGTTTGATATGATTCTTACAAATCCGCCTTATATTCCTGCAAAAATGGTAGATGAGCTTCTTACAGACGGACGCAGTGAACCCCGACTTGCCCTTGACGGTGATGTTACTGAAACTGGAAACCGAAGCAGTTCTGACGACGGACTTTCTATTATAAAACGCCTTGTACATCAGTCTACGGAAAAACTTGCTCCTTATGGTATTATGCTGATGGAAACAGGTGAATATAATGCAGATGATGCCGCTTCTTATTCAAAAAAATACGGCTACAGAACAGAAGTTTTATGCGATTTAAGCGGTCAGAAGCGTCTTGTAATTGTTGAATCGTGTACTAGTATGCAAGTATTTTAGTTGAAAAATAGATGTCGCAATGATATAATGTGTATGAAAAAAAATGTCGCACCGGGCGTTGTGCTCTCACTAAGTTTACTATTGATTTTGAATGCAGTAATCTGTTGACGAAATTCGAAGAGGTATTGACGGGGTTTTAGGGGCAGAGCCCTTAGGCGGGTGGGGTAGCGTAAAAGACCGGAGCGAACGGAGTGAGTGAGGACTTTGGAGCGAGGGGCGGGACTCCGCCCTCCTGCATTAGTTTTGAAATATTTTAGAGGAGATAAATAATATGGAAATGACATTACGTTGGTACGGAACAGGATTTGATTCCGTTACACTGCAGCAGATTAGACAGGTGCCTGGTGTTCATGGCGTTATTACAACTTTGTATGATTCTGTGCCTGGCGATGCATGGGAGCTTGCAGCTATTCAGAAAATCAAGAAGGAAGTTCAGGACGCTGGACTTAAGATTGCCGGAATTGAAAGCGTAAACATTCACGACGACATTAAAATCGGTGGTGGCGACCGCGATAAATATATCGAAAACTACATTAAGACTCTGGAGCGCCTTGGTCAGGAAGACATCCACATGGTTTGCTACAACTTTATGCCTGTTTTCGACTGGACTCGAAGTGAGTTGGCGCGCGTTTGCGAAGATGGTTCAACTGTTCTTGCTTACAACTCTAAGGCTATCGACGGCGTAAAACCAGAAGAAATGTTTGCTTCTATCGATAAGGATTCAAACGGCTTTATTCTTCCTGGCTGGGAACCTGAGCGCATGGCCCGAGTAAAAGAGCTTTTTGAAATGTACAAATCAGTTGATGAAGAAAAACTTTTCAACAACCTTGTCTACTTCCTTAAGGCAATTATGCCGGTTTGTGACAAATACAATATTGATATGGCAATTCATCCGGATGATCCTGCATGGCCTGTATTCGGTCTGCCTCGTATTATCACAAGTCAGGAAGGTGTTTGCCGCATGCTTAAAGCTGTAGACAATCCACACAATGGTTTGACCTTCTGTACAGGCTCTTATGGTACTAACCGAAAGAATGACCTCTGCGAATTTATTAAGGCAGCTCAGGGACGCATTCACTTTGCACATGTTCGAAACCTTAAGTTTAACACTGCAATTGATGATCCAGTTCTCGACTTCCAGGAGTCAGCACATCTTTCTAGCACAGGTTCTTTTGATATGTTCAAGATTGTAAAGACCTTGTACGAAACTGGCTTTGACGGAGTTATCCGTCCAGACCATGGCCGAACAATCTGGGGTGAAAAATGCATGCCTGGCTACGGGCTTTATGACCGCGCACTTGGAGCAACCTACCTCCAGGGCCTTTGGGAAGCCTGCGAAAAAACTATTGACCGCAGTGGTGTAAAGTTGTATAGATAGGTTATAGGTTTTAGATTTTAGGAATGAGGGGGAAGTGAGTTTTTGTAATCTTTTTGATTTTAATTGAATGCAAAACTCGTTAGCGAAGCGTATTTCCCCCTCGATACTAAAATAAGTTGTCCCGTAAATCGCCCCTGCAGACAGTACCGGTTTGTTCAGTTTTATTGGCTTGACCGATATTCCTTCTAACGAGAGCTGTCGCCTCTGTAACGCCCCGCTGTTATATTCAAAAAAAAATCATTTCTTTACTTTGTACTTAAAATCATTTACTATAAAGTATATTCAAAAACTGGAGTTGAGAAATGTCTTTAAAAAAAATTACATCTTATCTTCTTTTTATATTTGTTTTTATTTCTTTCCTTTCTGCAAAAAAATATACTGAACCGCGGATTTTTCTATATGGAGAACTTCATTCTAATCCTGTTCAGCAGGAAAAAGAACTTGAAGAATGGGGAAAATTTTATGAAATGGGATTCAGGCATTTATTTATTGAAAGTGGCTATCCTACAGCCCAGTTGAAAAATCGGTGGATGAAGTCGGATTCTGACGAAATTTTTGAACTTATATTTGAAAATTTTAAGGGTACGGCAGCATACTCCGAAACAACATGGAATTTCTATCATACTATAAAACAGAAATATCCCCAGACAATTTTTCACGGAATTGATGTTGAGCATCAGTATAAAACTACCGGCAATTATTATTTGCAATTGCTTAAGGATGAAGGTCTTGAAAATTCCGAAGAATATAATCTTTCTCTTGAAAATATGAAGCAGGCCAGTAAGTATTACAGTTTGAAAGATGACCCGTATCGCGAAAACTGTATGACTGAAAATTTTATACGAGAATTTGATTCATTGCATGAAACAGAAAAAATCATGGGAATTTTCGGCGGGGCACATTGCGGTTTGAATTCTCTCGACTTTACTGGAAAGATTCCGTGTATGGCTAATCAGCTGAACAAGCATTATAAAAAAATCTATGGAAATATCATCGAAAGTATAGATATAACGTATCTTCAGCCGGAGTTGAAGCCTATATCAGTAAAAGAAGTAAAAATCAAGGGAAAGGTTTATAAGGCAAGTTATTTTGGCGAAGAAGATATGTCCGGATGGCATAAAACTTATAAAAGCCGCAAATTCTGGCGTATAGAAGATTCTTATGATGATTTTAAAAAGTATTTTGTAAAATTTGACTGTCTTCCGTATGATAATTATCCGACGGCCGTTCATACAGGTGATGTTTTTAGAATCGAATACGAAAAAGCAGACGGTACAAAGGTTGCCAGATATTATCGTTCTGATGGCAAAAAAGATAAGGAGTACGGGTATATTACGGGGTTTATTTTTAAGGAAAAACTGTAATCTTTTATGGAATTGTTCATATAAAATAAATGTTAGGAACGAAATATGGCAAAAGTAACAGATCCTATCATCATTAATAAAACTACTGTAAAAAACAGGCTTACAATGGCTCCGACTGTAAAATTTGATTTTGCAGGTGCGGATGGAAAAGCAACTGAAAAACATATTGAACATTATCGCGAACGGGCGGCTCATGGTTGCGGCTTAATTTGTGTGGAAGCAACCGCAGTTACTCCGGATGGACGTTTTGGGCCAATCCACATGGGTCTTTGGGATGATGAACAGATTGAAGGTCATAGAAAAATTGTAAATGCCTGCCACGAATACGGTAGTGTTATGTTGATTCAGTTGAATCATACTGGTATTACTGCAAATCCACAGTGTGGAGAAGCAATCGGGCCTTCTGCAGTTCAAATTCCTTTGTATGCAACTGGTGGTGTTGAAAAAATCTCCCGTGCTATGACTGTTGAAGAAATTCATAAAATGCAGGGGGCTTTCGTTGCGGCTGCAGTTCGTGCAAAAAAGGCAGGTTATGATGGAATTCAGCTTCATGGCTGCCATGGCTATCTTATAAATCAGTTTGCTTCTAAAAAAACTAACTTGAGAGGCGACGAATATGGCGGAAGTGATGAAAACCGGGCCCGATTTGGTGCAGAAATTATTCGAGACATACGGAAAGAATGCGGCGATGATTTTATAATTTCTGTCCGGACAACTGGGATTGAGCCTGATATTGCAACTGCCATCAATATTGCAGAAGAATATGTAAAAGCGGGATGTAATTACCTTCAGGTTTCGACTGGAATTGAAGAATGGAAAGACCCGACTTTAAAAGAAGAAGGCGAGCCATACAATTTAATCTGCAAACTTGGTGTAAGGTTTCATGAGCATTTTAAGGGCCGTGTTCCTGTTTCCTGTGTAAATGGAATTTTGGAGCCAGGTCTTGCAAAGTATCTTATTGAAAATGATTTGGTAGATACCGTTGATTTAGGACGCGCTGTTCTTGCTGACCCTGCATTTTGTGAAGCAGTAATTGCGGAAAGTAGGAATGCGGATAGAAAAGCAGCGGGGGAAAAAGTCGGGTTTGTAAAATGTTTTAATTGCCCTCGCTGCCAGTATGGGCCTGGAATGCCGCATAAGTGCCCGGCAAAAAACAGAGTTTAATTTGCATCGTTTTTTTGCATTTCAATGTCAGACTCAAACTTTTTGTTCAAAGTTGAAAAATTTAGACCATAAAAATATGGACGCTGCTTGTCGTATTTTTATGGTTATTTTTTTATAATGGATATATAATGAATTTCAAATGACAAAAAAACAGGGAGTTATAAATTATGTTTAAAAAAACACCAAAAAAGAAAAAAGGATGCCTTTCAAAAATCTTTTCCACGCTCATTACACTTACAATTATAGCAGTTGTTTTAGTATTTTTGTTTGATGATGAAACGGATTATATTTCGGACGAACAGATTGCCGCAGCTCAAAGCGAAGACGAAGTTGCATTCGATGATTTTCTTGATATGCTTTTTGACTGGTACGGATATATTCCAGATGACTATGCCGAATATTACGATGATTATGATGATTTTTACGGCGACGACTGGAATCCAGATGAATATGCTGATTATGATTTAGCCGAATATTACAACGATTTTGATTACGACGATGAAGATTATGGTTACAGCAGCAATAAGAAAATATCAAGATCTGGAAACCGCAGTTCTGATTCAGGTTATTCAGATCAGTATTTTGACGATGATGTTCCGGCACAGCCTCGTTCTTCTCAGTCTAATGATAATAATTCTTCAGAAAGACGTTCTTCCGAAAGAAGACAGTCAGATTCCAGGTCTTCTTCAGAACGCCGTAATGTTTTTGTAGATTGTGCAAAAACCTATCTTGGAATTCCGTATGTTTACGGTGGAAGAAGCAGAAGCGGAATTGACTGTTCTGGTCTTGTCCTCCTTGCAGCAAAAGATGCGGGACTTGGAAACTTGCCTGCTACTGCAAAAACTCAGTTTTCGGTTGCAGGAAGAGTTTCCGAATATGACCGTCAGCCGGGCGATTTAGTATTCTTTTCGTCAGGCGGCACAATTTCGCATGTTGCAATTTATATCGGAGATAATACGATTCTTCATGCTGTAAGCGACGGTTCAAAAACTGGAGTTATAACTTCAAAACTTTCGGAAAAATACTGGAAAAATCATTACTACTCAAGCGGTAGAATTATTGTTGATTAAAATAAATGAAATAGGAGAATGCAAATGTCAACACCATTAATTATTGTAATTGCACTTATTGCTGTGCTTATTCTTTGGGTAATCGGAACTTATAACGGATTCATTAAAATCAGAAACCGTTGTGACGAAGGTTTTGCTACAATGGATGTTTATTTAAAAAAACGTTTTGACCTTATTCCGAATCTTGTTGCAACCGTAAAAGGTTATGCAAAGCACGAAGCGGATACTCTTGAAAAAGTAATTGCAGCAAGAAATGAAGGTTCAAGAACATCTGTAGGCGAAAAAATCGAAGATGAAAATCAGATTTCAAATGCAATCAGGCAGATTTTTGCATTGAGCGAAAGTTACCCGGATCTTAAGGCAAACGAAAACTTTAAGGAACTTCAGAAAAAACTTGCTGATATTGAAGAAGATATTGCAAATTCACGCAAATATTATAATGCCGTTGTAAAGCAGTTTAATACAAAATGCCAGATGGTTCCGTCAAATATCATTGCTAAAATTTTCGGATTTACACCGCAGCCTATGTTTACAGTTGATTCTTCTGAAGAAAGAGCAAACGTAAAGGTAGAATTCTAAGCAGTTTTTGCCGACTGAATATTTCGGAATATTTGCAGTTTGAATATAAAAAATTACAGTATGAAAAAACACATTTTACATTTGATTACCTTTTTTCTGCTTGCAGGATTTCTGTTTGCCGATGAAGGCGGATATCATATAACTCATTTTGATTTTTATGGTTATCTGAGCAGGGACAAGGTGCTTTCTGTAGAGGAAACCATTGATGTTGAATTTACGGAAGAACGTCACGGTATTTACCGAACGCTTCCAGGCTATTTTTATGCCGAACGTTTTAACGGTAAAGCTGTAACCAATATGGCCTATCATCAGGATTACGAAGGCGTGTGGGTTTATGATGATGAATTTTCGCTTGAAGGAGATTCTTCATCATTAAAAATCCGCATTGGTGATGAAGATAAAAAAATTACAGGTGCTCATACCTATACGATTACCTACGATTGTGTTATGTACGATGACCGGATAGATTTGAGCGATTTTTTCTATTACAGTCCGCTTGGTAAAGAATGGAATGTTCCTGTTGACGAATTTGATTTTGCGATTGAGTTTGAAGAGCCTTTTCCTGATGATACTGTATTTGAACTGTATAGCGGGCCTTATGGTTCCAAAGAAAATGATTTAAACGTAGAATATGAATATGATTCAGGCGGCATTTACGGCTATGCTTCGAATATTGAACCAAACAGTGCGGTTACAGTTTTCTGCGAACTGCCTGAAGGGTATTTTGAAGGCGCTAAAAAAGTAAATCCTGCTATAAGTATTGTTTTTGCGGTTCTTGCAGTTATCTGTGGTCTTGCAGCGGTATATTTTATTTTTGCTTCTAATACTGAACGCCCCGTTCCAACTGTTGAATTTTATCCTCCAAAAGGAGTTTCTGCTGCTGAAGTTGGTTTTATAATTGATAACAGTGCAGATGATAAGGATTTGTTCGCTCTTTATATTGAATGGGCACAGAAAGGTTATATTAAGATAAGCGAAAATCAGAAAAAGAAACTGATTCTTACAAAAGTTACAGACTTACCAAAAGAAGCTCCTAAATATCAGAAAACAATGTTTAAGGCAACTTTTGCAAAAGGAAATACTTTTAAAATGGACACAGTTTCTTCTGCTTTTGTAAAAAAACTTGAAACAGCAGAAGAGGAACTTGAAAAGGAATTTACAGAAGACAGGGCTCTTTATGAACGTGAACTTCTTTCTATGGGTTTCTTATGGGGTATGTCGATTCTTGTAGGATTAAGCCTTCTGTTTTCAAGTCCTGTATATTTTAATGACAATACATATTTAGTTTTTGTCCTTATACCTTTTGTTTTTATGGGACATATAATGAACAATTCTTCATATACACGTTATTTCAGACGTGCAAAGGAAATCTTAAAGTATGTTGCGTGGTTTGCATGTACGCTTATTTTAGTTCCTCTTGTGTATCGGTTGATTGTGTCGGAAAATGTTCTGCCAGTTCCTCTTATAATTGTCATGTTTGCGCTTTTTATAATTGTCTGCCTGTTCAATGGACGAATTGTAAAGAGAACAGATTATAATCTTGAAGTTACAGGAAAACTTCTTGGTCTTAGGGATTTTATAAAGACAGCAGAAATGCCTAGACTTGAAGTTCTTTTAAAAGATAATCCCGGATATTATTTTGATGTTTTTCCGTATGCAGTTGTTTTTGGACTTGCTGATAAATGGGCAAAGCAGTTTACTGAAATAAAAATGCCTCAGCCTGAATGGTATTCTGGCAGCGCTTTTACTTATGCTGCATTTGCCAGTTCATACAGCAGGGGAACTGGCAAAATACAGGATTCGGTATCTGCAAGCCGTTCAGCAGCAAGAAGTGCCGGCAGTGGCAGCAGTGGTGGTCACGGCGGATTCTCCGGAGGTGGCGGAGGCGGCGGAGGCGGCGGAAGCTGGTAAAAAAAATGCAGGGTGTGTCCCTGCATTTTTTTTAGCTTTTTACAGTTTTATTTGAATTTAACTGCGGTTCCGTATGCCATAATTTCAGCTGCATTCTGCATTACTGCTGAAGAGCCGTATTTTACACCGATAATTGCATCTGCGCCTAATGCAGTTGCTTCGTCTACCATGCGTTTTGTAGCAATCTGGCGTGCTTCGTTAAGCATTTCTGTGTAGCCTGCAATTTCACCACCAACAACAGTTTTAAGTGCTGCCATAAAATCGCGGCCGATGTTCTTTGATTGAACAACTGTTCCCTTTACAATTCCGAGTGGTTCAAAGTCTTTTCCCGGAATGTTTTCAATTGTTACAAGTTTCATTTTTTTCCTCCATAATTATATATAATTAATATTTTTTTGCTTCATCTTCTTCTCCGCGTTCAATTTCGCGGAATCTTTGTATAAGCACAATAATTAATCCACCAAGAAAGCCCAGAAAAATTATTGACGTTACAATTATTGAAAGCGTCATATTTTTTTCAATCTTCATAACATGAACGATGCCGGCAAACGAAAGTATTGTTATTGAACTTATGACTAAAGCTGCTATCAGTGCTCCTGATTTTTTCTTTAGCTTTATGTCTTTGTTTTCTATATCCATAAACTTTGAACCTTCTTTTTCCAGTCTGTCCATCTGTTCCAGATAGTCTGCTGCATTAAGTGTTGAAAAATCTACGGCTTCTTCTTTTAATTTACCGCAAAATTCCATCATCTTTTGTGCAGAAAGCTGTTCTTTTTTTAATCTGTCAATCTGCTGTTCCATGCTTTCTGAAAAACTAAGGCTGCCTTTTTCTATAAGCCTTATTTCTTCAATTGGAACTGCGAGTTTCCTAAGCAGTTTTATTTTTTCAAGCTGGCGAACATCCTTTAAGGAATAGTCTCTGTATCCGTTCTGCGGATCGCGTTCGGGATTAAGAAGTCCTTCTTCTTCGTAAAACCGGATGTTCTTTTTTGTAATTCCAACAAGCTCTTCAACCTGATATATTTTCATATTTTTATTCTATCATAGTTTTTGTTTTTACATGCTCTTTTTTCCATATATTCAAGGCAAGCACTGCAATTAAAGCTGCCATAATATATATAATTGTTTCGATTAAAAGACTGTTTGTTTTCTTGAGCGAAAGCCAGGCTGCAACTGCATTGAACAGTGTATGAATTAAGATTGCAGCAGGAAACATGAAAAGTTTTTTATGTTTCTTAACCGAAAACCATACGATTACAGAAAGTGAAATATGTACGGTCATTGCAGCAATGCGTTCAACTGGTGCTAAAAGAAACAATAAAGAATTTGTAGTGCATAGGCTTTCTAAAGTCTGATTAATTTTTTCAAGTTCTGCGCCGCTTAGGTTTGCCGTAATTTGAGAAGTGTTTCCTGTATTTATTAATATTCCAAAAACTATATTTGTAATCATGCTGGAAAAAAGAATTACAAAGGCTTCAAAACCGCCGTGTCCGGCTCCGTATGCAAGGGCTGTATTATCATTGTCGTGATTTTTTAGCACTGTTTTGAATGCAACAAATCTTCCTGTTTCTTCAAAGATGCCTGCTATTAAGCCGCCAAAGATTGCAAATAATATCGGTTTTTGCATAAGCTGTTGTGCTCTGCCGCCTCCAAGAATTATTGCATTTAATGCGCTTTCCAATACCAATACAAAAATTAGAAAAACTGCACAGCCTGTAAAAAACGGTTTCTTTGTACATCCATATTTTTTGTTAAGAAAAAGCTGGCTTCCAACTGGTAATGCAATTCCTACAAGCAAAGAGATTCCTGTTGTTAAGAATGTTAATACTGGAATAATTTGTGAATTTTCCATTTTTAAGCCTCCTGATTCGCTGTTTGTAATTTTATTTTAAGGCTTCCACCAAGTGGAAGGTCAAGAAAAAAAATAAAAAATTTAAAAAAATCGAAAAAAAAATCAAAAATGAACAGATTTTAAAGAATTGATATGTTAGACATTTTCTCTTATGGAATATTACCTTGCAATTTATTAAAATTGATTCATTACATTATAAATTTGGGCTAGGGATTGGAGCACCTTTAGTCCTGACGGGCGGCGAAGGCGACTGGCAGGATGAGCCGCGGTAGACGGCGAAGTGCGAAAAGCCCGACCGGACGCGAAGCGGACGGGAGCCTCCAGATAACAAGAAAAAGGAGTTTTTGATGAAACTTACAATCGATGGAATAAAAAATGCGGCTGAATGGGAAAAAAAGGGATATGCGCTTCCAAAATTTGACCGCGCTGCTGTAGAAGCTGCAACTAAGGCTGAACCTTTCTGGATTCATTTTGGTGCTGGAAATATTTTCCGTGCTTTTCAGGCAAATGTTGTGCAGGAACTTTTGAATAAGGGTGTGATTGACCGTGGTCTTGTTGTTGCTGAAGGTTACGACTACGAAATTATAGAAAAAATGTACCGCCCTCACGACAATATTGGTGCTTTGGTAACTTTGAAATCAAGCGGTTCGGTTGAAAAAACTGTTGTTGCTTCTATTATGGAATCTTTGGCGGCTGACAGTGCAAATGAAAAAGACTGGGCTCGTTTGTGTGAAATTTTCCGTAATCCGTCGCTGCAGATGGTAACTTTTACAATCACTGAAAAAGGATATTTATTGCGTAATGCTGCCGGAGTTATGATGCCCGGTGTTGAGGATGATTTTGCGGCTGGCCCTGTTTTGCCAAAAAGTTATATCGGTAAGGTTGTAACACTTCTTCATGAACGCTATGTAAACGGCGAACTTCCAGTTGCAATGGTTAGTATGGATAACTGTTCGCACAATGGTGATAAACTTTATGCCGCTGTAAATGAGTTTGCAAAGGAATGGGAAAATCGTGGTGTCTGTAAGCCAGGCTTCCTTGATTATGTAAACAATGCGTCAAAAGTTTCTTTCCCTTGGACAATGATTGATAAAATTACTCCACGCCCTGATGCAAAAATTGAAAAGATTCTTTCGGATGACGGAATTGAAGAGCTTGAACCTGTTATTACTTCTAAAAAAACTTACGTTGCACCTTTTGTAAATGCTGAAGAGTGCCAGTACCTTGTTATTGAAGATAATTTCCCGAACGGTCGTCCTGAACTTGAAAAAGCAGGCCTTTATTTTACTGACCGCGCAACTGTAGACAAGGTTGAAAAGATGAAGGTTTGTACTTGTTTGAATCCGCTTCATACTTTCTTGGCCGTTAGTGGTTGTCTTCTTGGCTACACTTTGATTGCCGACGAAATGAAGGATGCAGATTTGCTCCGTCTTGTAAAACGCTTGGGTTATGAAGAAGGACTTCCTGTTGTAGTTGACCCTGGAATTATTAAGCCTCGCGATTTTATTGATGAAGTTGTAAATATCCGTATTCCTAATCCTTTTATGCCTGATACTCCACAGAGAATTGCGTGTGATACTTCGCAGAAGTTGAGCATACGTTTTGGTGAAACAATTAAGGGCTACCTTGCGCGTAAAGATTTGAATGTTGCAAATCTTAAGGTTCTTCCGCTCGTGTTTGCTTTGTGGCTCCGTTATCTTATGGCAATTGGTGATGACGGTAATGCTTTTGAACTTAGCCCAGATCCTCTTTTGGACGAATGCAAAAAATATGTTGCTGCTGTAAAACTTGGCGGCGATCTTGGAACTGCTGGTGCCGGCCTTGATGCTCTTCTTCACCGCAAAGAGATTTTTGGTGTGGATTTGTTTGAAGCTGGCCTTGCTGACACTGTAAAAGAATACTTTGCTAAGCTTGTTGCTGGTAAAGGCGCTGTAAGAAAAGTTTTGCAGAGTTTGTAAAAAAACGCATTATACTGACAGAAAATTTAAAAATCAGTATAATGTGCGGCATAGGAGCAACAAATGAAAAAGATTATTTCCGGTAAAGTGCGCGAAGTCTACGATTTGGAAGACGGACGCATGGTGATTGTTACAACTGACAGAATTTCTGCATTTGATGTAATTCTGCCAACTATGATTACAGACAAGGGAAAGGTTTTAAACGCCCTTGCTAACTTTTGGTTTGATTACACAAAAGACATTGTAAAAAATCACATGATTTCCAGTGATTTAAAAGACATGCCTGCTGAATTCCAGAAGCCGGAATTTGAAGGACGTACAATTCTTGTAAAGAAACTTAAGATGATTCCTTATGAAGTAATTGTACGCGGATATATGTTTGGTTCTATGTACGAGGCTTACAAAAAAGGCGAACCTTTCCTCGGTCACAAATTTGACAAGGAATACAAACAGGCAGAAAAACTTGATGAGCCTATTGTAACACCTTCTACAAAAGCTGCTGAAGGTCACGATATCAATGTTACTTTGCAGTATATGAAAGATGATTTGGGAGAAGAGCTTGGAACAAAAATCGAACAGGCTGCCCTTGCAATTTATAAGAAATGTTACGAGCATGCTTATAAAAATGGAATCATCATTGCCGACACAAAGTTTGAATTTGGTCTTGATGAAAACGGCGAACTTGTACTTGGTGATGAAGTTCTTACTCCAGACAGTTCACGCTTCTGGGATGCTTCAAAATACGAAGTTGGCGGAAGCCCTGCAAGCTATGACAAGCAGTTTGTTCGCGACTGGCTTAAGGAACATAATTTGGCTGGAGATCCTACAATCAAAGAAATCCCTGCTGATGTTGTTGCAAAAACAAGCGCTATTTACAAAGAGTGCCAGACTAAGATTTGTCATAAATAGAATATAGGTTTTAGGTGTTAGGTTACAGGTTTTAGGTAGTTAGAGGGGGAAGTCTCCCCCTCGCTCGCACTTCGTTGCTCGCTACCTCCTCTGCGGGCTCAGACGCCGCCCGCAACGCCCGCTTTCCTAGCACCCAAAAACTAGAACCTGAAAAAGAATCGTAAAAAAACTAACATATTCAGTAAAAAAATATAAATTCTTATAATATTTCCTTCGAAAAATCCTGATATTTCATAAAAATTTCAAAAAAAAATCCTAAATATTTGTATTCAATTCTGACAGCTTCTGATTTAGTATATGCTTAAACTAAAAAGCATCTATCAGGAGGAAGAATTAGATGAAAAAGAGTGTCATTGTTGCTGTTGCACTTATGTGCGTGGCTTCTTTGTTCGTTTCATGTTCAAAGAAAGCAGAAAAAAAAGGTGATGGAACTATCAAAATTGGTATTATTAACAATCCGCCTTCAGAATCAGGCTATCGTGCTGCTAACGTAAAAGATTTTGAATCTGTATTTACAGCAGACAAAGGTTATAAAGTTTCGACTTTCTACAGCCTTAAGAATGATGAGCAGTTGAATGCTGCATCTCAGTTTATTACCGACGGTGTTGATTATATCCTTCTTTCTGCTGCTGCAACTGACGGATGGTCTTCTGTTCTTAAAAAGGCACAGAAAGCTGGAATTAAAGTATTCCTCTTTGACCGTATGATTAACGTTTCTGATGATTTGTATGAAGCAGCAGTTGTTTCTGACATGGCAAAAGAAGGTGAAACAGCTGTAAACTGGCTTAAGGCACAGAATCTTAAAGCTTATAATGTAGTTCATATTCAGGGTGCTATGGGTTCTGATGCTCAGATTGGTCGTACAGGTGCTTTGGATGCAGAATTTGCAAAAGGTTCAATGAAGAAAATCGTTCAGCAGACAGCTACTTGGGACGAAGCAGAAGCAAAGAAAATTGTTGAATCAGTTATCAACTCTGGTGAAGACTTCAACGTAATCTATGCTGAAAACGACGGTATGGCAAAAGGTGCTGTTGCTGCTTTGGACGAAGCTGGTATTACACATGGTGTAAACGGAAAAGTTGTTGTAATGGGCTTTGACTGCAACAAATGGGCTCTCCGCGAACTTCTCGCTGGTAACTGGAACTACGATGGACAGTGTTCTCCATTCCAGGCTGCTGTAATTGAAAATATGATTAAGACAGGAAACGTTCCTTCAAAGAAAATCATCTCTGAAGAAAAAGGTTTCGATGCAAAGAAAATTTCACAGGCTGATATCGATACATACGGTCTTGGTGACTAATTGCTGATTGCGGTCTTACAGACTGCGTCACTTCTAACGGCGTAAAGTGTGTAATCTGCATGTTTTACGCCGTTTTTTTTTCATGTGTAAGGTTTGTTTTATGGAAGAAAAAATTGTTTTAAGTGCGCATGGAATATTCAAGGAATTTCCGGGTGTAAAGGCTTTGCAAAACGTAGACTTTACATTGCGTGAAGGCGAAATCCATGCCTTGATGGGCGAAAACGGAGCCGGAAAATCAACACTTGTAAAAGTTCTGACTGGCGTTTACGAAAAAGATGCCGGCGAAATAAGAATTGCAGGAATCGAAGGTCCTGTTGCAATCCGTTCTCCACAGGAAGCCCAGAATTTGGGTATTTCTACTGTATATCAGGAAATAACTCTCTGTCCTAATCTTACGGTTGCAGAGAATATGTATATAGGACGCGGAAATTATAAATTTGTTAATAGACGCGCTCAGGAAAAAAAAGCCGGTGAGCTTCTTACTAAATTAAACATTCCTGCAAAACCGGGGCAGCAGCTTGGAACCTGTTCTCTTGCCGTTCAGCAGATGGTTGCAATTGCCCGTGCCGTTGATATGGAATGTAAGGTTCTTATTCTTGATGAACCGACTTCGTCTCTTGATGAAAATGAAGTTGAACTTTTGTTTACACTCATGCGCGATTTAAAGAGTCGTGGCGTAGGCATTATTTTTATTACACACTTTTTGGAACAGGTTTACGAAGTATGCGATAAAATTACTGTTCTTCGTAATGGGGAACTTGTCGGTGAATATACTGTAAGCGAACTGCCCCGCGTTAAGCTCATATCAGCCATGCTTGGAAAAGATATGGAAGATATGACAAATCTTAAGAATAAAAAACGACCGTATACAGGAGCAGGAGAAGTTGTTTATGAGGCAGAAGGTCTTTCCAGTTCAGAAGGTGTTCGTCCGTTTGACTTTCTTATAAATAAGGGTGAAGTAAACGGTTTTACAGGCCTTCTTGGTTCAGGACGCAGCGAAAGTGTCCGTGCAATTTTTGCTGCAGATCATGTTACCGGCGGTAAAGTAAAGGTAAACGGGCAGGATGTAAAAATTTCACAGCCAAAAGATGCAATGAAGGCTGGAATTGGATATCTTCCGGAAGACCGCAAGGGGGATGGTATTATTCAAGACCTTTCTGTACGCGAAAATCTTATTCTTGCATTGCAGGTTTTAAGCGGTTTTACAAAACCAATTTCCCGTGCCGAACAGGAAAAACTCGCTGATGAATTTATTGAAGCACTTCAGATAAAAACTGCATCTAAAGAAACTCCAATCAAATCTCTTTCGGGCGGAAACCAGCAGAAAGTTATTCTTGCACGATGGCTTTTGACACATCCTCAGTATTTAATTCTGGATGAACCGACACGCGGTATTGATGTTGGTACAAAGCTTGAAATTCAAAAACAGGTTCTAAAACTTGCGGAAGATGGAGTAAGCGTTACGTTTATTTCTTCCGAAATTGAGGAAATGCTTTCTGTATGCCAGAGACTCATTGTTATGCGCGACCGTAAGATTGTTGGCGAACTTAAAGATGATTTATTGCGTCAGGATGTAATAATGCAGACTATTGCGGGAGGTAAGGCACAAAATGGCTAATAAAATAGTAAATCAGATTAAAAAACTTTTTCAGTCGCAGCTTGCAATTCCGATTGTAGCGCTTTTGATTCTGGTTGTTTTCAACCTTATCCGCGACCCGAGTTTCTTTTCTATAGTTATTAAGAAAAATAATTTTGGAAATACGGTACTTTCGGGAAACTTAATAAGTATTCTGAATGGTGCTTCGGAACTTGTAATTCTTTCTATAGGAATGACACTCGTTACCTCTGCAACAAAAGGACAGGATATTTCCATTGGTGCTGCTGCTGCAATTGCGGGGTCTGTATTTGTAAAAGTTTTACGTGCAGGAAGTATAAATGCAGGAACAATTTTCCTTGGAATTATTCTTGCCTGTATTGTTGCAATTATTTTCTGTCTGTTTAATGGCGTGCTTATTGCAAAATTCAACATACAGCCGATGATTGCTTCGTTAATTTTGTATACGGCAGGTCGTCCGATTGCCTACTGGATTAACGGCGGAGCAACTCCTAATGTAGAAAGTCCTCTCTTAACTTATATTGGTGGATTTATTCCGCATATTGCAATTCCAACTCCGATTCTTGTTGTAATAGCGTTCATAATTCTTATAAATGTTCTGCTTAAAAAAACAACATTAAGCCTTTATATTCAGTCTGTCGGAATTAATGAACGTGCTGCAAAACTAAACGGAATTAATCCTGTAATCTGGAAACTTGCGGTTTTTGTGATTCTTGGTGTTTGCGTAACAATGGCAGGTTCAATCAATGTTTGCCGAATCGGGCTTATTAATCACGAGACAATCCTTTTGGATATAGAAATGGATGCAATTCTTGCAGTTGCAATCGGAGGAAACTCTCTTGGCGGCGGTAAGTTTAAGCTTTCAGGTTCTATTCTTGGTGCTTACATCATTCAGGCTTTGACAATTACTTTATATGCAATGAAAGTTTCTTCTACAGCAGTAAAGGCTTATAAGGCAATAGTAATCATTATAATTGTAATTGCGGGTTCTCCTGTTGTAAAAGCATGGATAGGACAGTTAAAAAATAAGATTATCGAAAAAAAAGCTGCGGAATCTGCTGTTAGTGTTCAGTCTGGCAGTGAAGCAGGGGAGGCTAGATAATTATGGCAAACATATTTACGAATCTTTTCGGTAAAAAAGAAAACAGACAGCCGCTTTCAAATACATCTTTGCTTCTTACAATTACAATCTGTACTTTTGTAGGAATGTATCTTCTTGCAATGATTATCTGGGGTGGCGGTTTTTTGAATCCTCAGCAGTTTCTGGATTTGTTCAATAATAATTCGTATCTTATTGTTGCTGCATGCGGTCTTACAATTGTTATGATTACCGGGGGAATTGATATTTCTGTCGGCGGTTCAATTGCTCTTATAACTATGGCTTCTGTTGTTGCAATGGAAGATAAGGGCGGCGGAATTTTTACTTCAATCCTTATTGCACTTGGAATTGGAATTGCACTTGGTCTTATTCAGGGCTATCTTGTTGCATATCTGAAAATTCAGCCTTTTATTGTTACCCTTGCAGGTATGTTTTTTACACGCGGTATGACAACTATTGTAAGTAAAGTTCCACGCACTGCAACAAAAGAAGCGTTTATAAAGCTTAAGGAATTTTATATAGATATTCCGTTCCTCGGAACTTATGCACGTAATGGCAGATGGATTCCTTCTTCAATAGAAGTTGGCGTTATAATTGCTTTAGTTGTGGTCCTTATTTTGTGGGCTATGCTTAAGTGGACCAGATTTGGACGTAATCTTTATGCTGTCGGTGGAAATAGTGAAAGCGCGCTTATGCTTGGTATTAACGTACAGAGGACACAGTTTTTTGCTTATGTGCTTTGTGGTGTTCTTGCAGGTATTGCAGGCTTCTGTTATCTGCTTCATACGGGTGCCGGTAATGCTTCGAATGCAACAGGAGCCGAAATGCAGGCAATTGCTTCTTCTATTATTGGCGGAACGCTTTTGAGCGGTGGTGTCGGAAGTGTCGTAGGAACTTTGTTTGGTGTTATGTCGCTTAAAACTATAAACAATATTGTCGTTGCGTCTGGTTTGCATGAACCGTACTGGCAGAGTATTACAACAGGCCTTATGCTTTGTTTCTTTATACTTTTGCAGAGCGTAATACTTTCGCAGAGAAAAAAGAAGCTTGGTAATATGGCTGGGTAAGATGTATGAAAAACACATTATGAAATAGCAATATAGAAAATTCTAAAAAAAACGGTCGCAGGAACCGTATTTTGTTCCGCCGAGAAAACTCTTCACTTCGTTCCGCCTGTTTATTTTGCGTTCTTTGGCACTATCGGTTTCAATGCTGCACAAAATACGAACCCTGCTTCCATTTATAATGTTTTCAAAAATATTTTATATTGCGTTTGTCATACAGGTCATCTTATATTCCCGGGGCGAAAGCCCCGTATTTTTTTTAAATATATAGCTGAAATAGTGCGGATCGCTAAAGCCGCATTCGTATGCAATATCATAACCTTTCATTTCGGTTTCGCGTATAAGGCGTTTTGCATTTTCTATTCGCACATTAGTAAGATATTCAATAAATGTTGTTTTGCATTCCTGAGAAAAAATCGTGCTGAAATGATTCGGACTTAACGCAACTGCTTCTGCAACGGTTGAAAGGGTTGTGTTCTGGTCTGCATAATTTTCTTCTATGTATTTTTTTGCCTTTAGAATTACGTCTCCGTATTTTCCAATCATCTTTGAATTTCTGTATTCAACTGCAAAATTCAGCACCTGTTCGAGTATTTTTGTAAAATTTGCTTCATCCTGTACTGCATCATCTATGAATTTTCGCTGTAGAATTTCAGGTTTAAGCTGTTTGATATCTCCACCGAATTTTTCTATAAGTTTGGAAACTGCAAAAATAAGGTCTACAAGAATGTATGAAGCAAAAACCTTAAATTGCCCTGGATTATTTCGTATAAGAATCATTGATTCATCGATTATTGCAGAAATATCATTTTTACTGGCATATTTCAGGCGGTCTACAAGAGGATCGTTGTCTGTTATATCAAGATAATCTGTCAGTGTAGAATCTGACCTTCCATTCTGTTCAGAGGAATTACCGTTTAAAGTAAGGTCGTCGGAACTTATGATTCTATTCTGCGTATTGTTATATGTGTTTGAAGACCTGTTGTTTTTGCTAAGTTCAAGGATGTTTTTTGCATCTTCATAAGACACATTTAGCTGCGAAAGATGTTCAACTGTTTTTCCAATAGCTGTAAGTACGCTGCAGTCTTCATTTTTTGTTGCAATATGTCCAATTGTTTCTGCCGCTCTGAATGAATTGTCGTCAAGTTCTGCCTGTGTACTTCCCTTAAAAATGCATACCAGCAGATTGTTGTGATGGAAAAAAGAAACGGCTTCGTTTATTGCCGACGAGTATGAGTTTAAAAGCGAACAGGCTTCCTGCTGGCTGTCGGGGTTTCCTGTACGGCTTTCAATCCGGCTGATAAGTACTTTGTAGTAACGGGAAATCAGGCTTAATCCAAGTTCACTGCTTTTTTTTATTACAGTACTCATTTCTTCCGAACCGTGCACAAGATTGTTTAAAAATTCTTTTTTTACAAGTGTCTTACTGGATTTTAGTTCTTCACGCAGTTTTGAAATATCAGAAAGCTGTTTTCGTTCAATATCTATGCGTTGTGCTGTTTTTTTAAGGCTTTCAAGCAGTTCATCGGGTGTAAACGGTTTTAAAAGATAGTCTTCAATTCCAATGGAAATTGCTTTTTTTGCATAATCAAATTCATCGTGCCCGCTTAAGATGATTATTTTAATCCAGGGCTGCGTCTGTTTGATTGCCTGTGCAAGTTGTAAACCGTCCATAAATGGCATTTTTATGTCTGTAATAAGAATGTCGGGTTTTAGTTCATGAATCATTGAAAGGGCAATTTCTCCATCCGTCGCTTCTCCCGAAAATGAAAATCCGTTTCCTTCCCAGTCAATTTTGGAACGGATTCCTTCAAGAACGATTGGTTCATCATCAACTGCAAAAACGCTATACATTTTCTTTGTCCCCCGTTGCAGGAATTGTAAAAGAAATGCGGCTTCCTTTTCCTGATTCTGATTCTATTATAAGTCCGCTTGTCTGTTCGCCATAATAAAGCTTTAATTTTTTGTTTACATTGTAAAGTCCATAAACCGAAGAAAGTTTTTCCGAATCCTGCGAACCTGTTCTTAGTTCATTGCGAACCTGTCCAAGCCTTTCTTCTGTAAAGCCTGCCCCGTTATCTGCAACAGTAAAACGAATATCATTCTGAGTTTCGTCCGTATATTCAACTGTTACGGTAAGTTCTCCGCGTCCCCGTTTATTTTTAATTCCGTGATAAATTGCATTTTCTACAAGAGGCTGCAAAACAAGTTTAATGATTTTAAAATCGAGAAGCGATTCATCGGCTTCGATTTTGTAATTTAATATGTCGGCATAACGAATTTTTTGAATTGTAAGGTAATTTTTTATATGGTCAAGTTCCTGCGAAATCGTAATCCATTCATGGCCGCGGCTTAATGATATGCGCAGAAAGTCGGAGAATGCCTTTGTTATCTTTATTACTTCTTCCGTATGTTCTTCTTCGGCAAGCCAGATGATTGTATCAAACGTGTTGTAAAGAAAGTGCGGCGTAATCTGTGCCTGTAATGCTTTCATTTCTGCTTTTTGAAAATTCTTCTGCTCTTCCATATTTTTTTTGATAAGAACATCTATCTGTTCTGTCATGGAGTTAAGGTTTTCTGCAAGTGTATCCAGTTCCTTTACGTGGGGTATGTCTATTCGTGCCGTTAAATCTCCGTTTGCAACTTTTGTAGAAAGTTTTTCCATGTCGGAAATTGGTTTTTGTACGGCTTCCGATACTGATATAAAACTGTTGATAGAAGTTACGATTGCAAGAATTGTGATTAAGAACTGAATTGCCGTAAGGATTATAGATGTGTTTCTTAGAGAACGGTTTGTTTCGTATGCAGATTCAATTTCGGTTACAATAAAATCCTGCATTATGTCGGAAAAAAGGGCTGTAATTGTTCTTATTTCATCAAGAGCGGTTTCGTTCTGTGTTACCGTGCTGCCGTTTTTCATGTTTGTAATAAGCATGTCGATATTGCGTTTTAGGGTTGTGTTTGCCCTGTGTGCTACTTCCAGTTTGCCACGGCTTTGCGGATTTTTGCTTGTCATAAGCATGAGCGTAAGTCCTGTTGTAATTTCATCGCTCATTTTGTTCTGGTTTCCTTCTGCAATTTCTTTTTTACCGCAGATGATTTCCCAGAGTTCTGCCGGAATGTCATTTTTTGCAATTGCATTGATTCTATTTGCTGTGCTTACGTTTGAAATAATCTGATTGTATTGTCTGGAATGAATCTGCGAAACTAATACTGAATAAATTGAAGGAATAAGGGTAATAAAAAGCAGAAAAATGTAAGTTACGAGAAGTGTTCGCCTAAGACTTTTGTCGCGTTTCATTCATCCACCTTTGAATATGCTTTTTGTACCGGCATATCTAAATATCAATAACCTCGCGGAGTATATTCAGAAAAATCATCTTCCTCGGTAAAAACTGTTTCGTTGTTGTATGTTATCCGTGGAATTGTTTTTCCTGCTGCAATTAACTTTACAAGATGCATGAGCATTGGTCCAAGATTCGGGTTACATTCTACAACGCAGTTCAGTTTTCCCTGTTTTAGCGCATCTATGGATTTTTGTTCCGCATCTATGCTTATTATGATTGTATCGCTTGTATCTACTCCATAGTTCGAAATTGAATCTAAAAGTCCCAGCGTCATTGAATCATTGTGTGAATAAACCGCATCAATTTTTTGTCCGTTGTAATAAAGTCCGTCTGCCCTGAAAGTTCCGTCTTTATTTATGTTCCGGCTCTGTTCTATAAGATTTTCGCCTATTTCTTTGCCACGGGAACGAAGAAAATCCCCGTTTTCTGAATGAATGATTTTAAATTTTGAATCTGTTGCAATTATTTCTCTGAATCCTTTGGCCCTTTCTCTTACTACCGAAGAATTTTCAGTTCCGCTCATTTCAAGAATATTTACAGTGTTTTTATAAGGCTTGCATTTATTTACAAGAAATCTTGCGGCGCGTTTACCTTCTTCCAATCCGTTTTCGCCAAGAAATCCTGCATATAAAGAAGGGTCTGCATTTATCTGGCGGTCAACAACGATTACCGGAATTCCTGCTTCCTGAGCTTCTGTAAGAACGTTATCCCAGCCGTCTTCTACAATCGGTACAAATGCAATTACATCAACCTGATATACAATGAATGAACGGATTGCCTTTAACTGATTTTCCTGTTTTTGCTGCGCATCGTCAAAAATAATCTGAATGCCGTTTTTTTCTGCCGCTTCGAATATTGACTGCGTGTTTCGTGTACGCCATGCGCTTTCAGAACCGATTTGCGAAAATCCAAGAATCAGCTGTCCTGAATTTTTTGTCTGGTTTTTAGCGGAAGTTTTAGTATGCCTTGCGGGAAGTATGCATAGCAAGGAAATCAATGCTGCAGTGAGTATAATGGATGATATGAATAGAGTTTTTTTAATCTTTGAATTCATAAATATCACTGAATGACTAGTATATATAGTATAATCTTAAAGCCGAATATTTATGAAGTCAAGAAAAACGATTAACTTGTAGTTTTAACGTGTGGTGTCAGTTTTTTGTTTGAAGCCTAACAGTCTTTTAATGCCTGTCGAACTTCTTCCATTGTAAAACAGTCCATGCCTTTCTGACTTGCAAGAAGGGCTGCTGAATTCAATGCGCTTTCAATTTTTGCACATGAACATCCGTTAAACAGTTTTGCAAGTGCTTCCTGAGTACAGTCTGATGCAGGTGATTTGTTTTTTGTATACATTTTTACAAGCTGCCTGCGTGCCTCTTCATCAGGGTAAGGAACAGTAATTTTTGCATCAAAACGACCCGGTCGTATAAGGGCAGGATCCAGGGCTTTTATGCTGTTTGTTGCTGCAATTACTAGAACACCGTTTGTCTGCTCAAAACCGTCCAGTTCGTTTAAAAGGGCTGTAACAATTCTTGTATTTTCAGTTTCTATTGCAGTGCCGCTGTAATTACGTACAGTTCCTATTCCGTCAAATTCATCAATAAAAACAATGCATGGAGCTCTCCGGCGTGCCTTCTTAAAAAGCAGCTTAACTTTCATTGGACCGATTGCCATGAACATACTTTCAAAATCAGTTGCTTTTGCAGGAATAAAATTAATTTTAGCTTCGCCTGCCAGTGCCTTTGCAAAAAGCGTTTTACCGTTTCCCGGCTCGCCTTCCATAAGAATTCCTTTAGGCATACGGATACCTTTTTTTGCATATTCCGAAGGATTCTTCATTATTTCCATAACCTGAAGCATGTCGCGTTTAAGTTTGTCCATGCCTACAACGTTATCGAATTTTACGCCTGTATTGTGTACGACCTTAAATGTATTCGGACTGATAAATTTACGGAATGCAATGAGAATTATGCCAAAGAAAAACAGA
>CAMOWQ010000017.1 GCA_946628495.1 uncultured Treponema sp.
CCTGAACTGACTTTTTATTACCCAAAGGAAAAATAAAGGCTTATACAAACACCCTTCTGTAAGTCTTAGCCTTGAATGTTTCGCTGCCGTCGAGTTTTGAGTACTCTGTGTCTTCGTAGAAAGTCATTCCAAGCTTTTCCATAACACGGCGGGAACCATAATTGTCTACACAGAATTCTCCGTCTATAGTTTTTGCATCAAATGTTTTACGAACATAGTCAATGATTTTTGACATGGCTTCAACAGCCAGACCTTTTTTCCAGTAATCGCAGGCAAGGTTATATCCTATGCGCCAGGTATCTATATCTTCATGATAATACATACCACCACTACCAATGAGTTCGCCTGTTTCTTTATAGACAAATCCATAGTCAATGTTCTTTTCTTCTGTGTAAAGATTTTCCAGCCATTCGCGGCCATCTTCTGCAGATTTATACAAAGGGTAGATCATGTATTTATTTACGCGAGGGTCGCCTGTCCATTTGAAAACGTCCTGAAGGTCATTAATTGTAAGAGGTCGTAAAATGAGTCTTTCGGTTTCTAAAACTGGTGGTAAATATTTTGGCATGGCATAACTCCTTTTTCAAAAAGTTTATTTTATTTTGATTAATAAAACAATAAAGACGTTATATAAAAAAAGCACTGCCGGATGACAGTGCTTTTTTATAAGATGCTTTCACCTTCGCAGCACAGCTGCTCGGAGACTCGCTTAAAATGCTCCACTGGAGCATTTTATCGGCTTTCAGCCGTCGCTCCCTAAGTTCAGCATGACGTTTTTTTTGTGTTTTCGACAAGCTCAACCACCGACCGTTCGTTTGCTTAAATATCAAGATTTGCGTAGCTTGAATTTTCTTCAATGAACTTGCGTCGAGGTTCTACTTCTTCGCCCATACATACGCTAAAGATTTTATCAGCTGCAATTGCATCTGGAATTGTTACTACACGCATCTTACGGTGAGCAGGATCCATTGTTGTTTCCCAAAGCTGTTTTCCGTCCATTTCACCAAGACCTTTATAACGCTGAACATCTGCTTTTTCACGCTGGTCGCCGAGAGCTTCCAGGGCAGCATCGCGTTCTGCATCGCTGTAACAGTAAACTGGTTCTTTTTTTCCAAGCTGAACACGGAACAATGGAGGCATTGCAAGATATACATAACCTTTTTCGATAATCTGCGGCATATAGCGGAAGAAGAAAGTCAAAAGCAAGGTACGGATATGTGAACCATCGACATCGGCATCGGCCATAATGATAATTTTATGATAGCGCAATTTATCGATGTTAAAGTCTTTTCCGAATCCTGCGCCAAGAGAAGCAATTACCGGTTCAAGTTTATCGTTGTTCATTACTTTTTCAGGACGAACTTTTTCTACATTGAGCATTTTTCCCCACAAAGGAAGAATTGCCTGTGTTTTAGGATCGCGGCCTTTTTTTGCTGAACCACCCGCAGAATCTCCTTCGACGATGTATACTTCGCAAAGCTCTGGATTTTTTCCAGAACAGTCGGCAAGTTTTTCAGGAAGCCCAAAACCATCACTCATAGTTTTTTTGCGCATATTGTCTTTTGCTTTTCGAGCAGCAATACGTGCTTTTGCTTCATCAACTGCCTTTTTAAGAATTGCTTCCAAAACAGCCGGATTCTGTTCAAAATAAATCGTAAGTTTTTCTTTTACAATCTGATCTACAACCGTGCGGACTTCTGTATTTCCAAGTTTTTCCTTTGTCTGACCTTCAAACTCTGGTTCAGGAACTTTCATTGAAATAACAGCTGTAAGACCTGAGCTTAAATCTTCATAGGTAAGTTTTTCATCCTTATCCATCTGTTTTTTAAGCTTTTCGTTTGATTCAAGACATTTATTCAGTACAAATCTGATTGCGTTTTTAAATCCTTCAAGATGTGTACCGCCGTCTCTTGTATTAATGTCGTTTACATAAGTTCTGATGTTTTCTGAATATGAATTGTTGTAGTGCATTGAAATTTCAGTTACTACATCATCTTTTGTTTCGTTGATATAAATTGGTTCTTCTGGAACAACTGCCTTGCCAACATCAATACTTTTTACAAATTCATTTATACCGCCAACAAACTGAAGAACTTCTTCTTTTGGAGTTTCAAGGCGTTCATCACGGAAATGAATTACAATACCACTGTTCAAAAATGCAAGTTCACGTAAGCGGTCACGAAGAACATCAAAATCATAAGTTGTAGTTTCTGTAAAAATTGTTTTATCAGCCTTCCAGCGGATTGTAGTACCATGCTTATCGCTGTCGCCTATAACTTCAACTTTTGTTTTTGGCACTCCCCTTTCGTATTTCTGTCGATAGATGTGACCATCACGGGTAACTGTAGCTTCCATCCAGTCTGAAAGTGCATTAACGCAGGAAACACCAACACCATGCAAACCACCGGAAACTTTATAAGAACCCTTATCGAATTTTCCACCAGCATGAAGACGTGTAAGTACAAGTTCAAGTGCAGAAATTTTTTCAGTAGGATGTATATCAACAGGAATACCACGACCGTTATCTTCAACCCTGACAACATCATTTTTTTCAAGAGCAACGATAATCTTATCACAAAAACCAGCCATTGCTTCATCAATAGAGTTATCTACTGTTTCGTAAACAAGATGATGAAGTCCTCTTGGACCAGTTGAACCTATATACATACCAGGTCTTTTGCGAACTGCTTCAAGTCCTTTTAAAACCTGTATATTACTTGCACCGTAATCTGCACTCATTTGTATTTTCCTTTGATTTAGATGATATTCATTTCCCACAAAATAAATATCTAGATAATAAGAATATAATATTTTACTTGATAAGAAATAAAAATTCTAGTTGTTCTGAATATACTTGAAGATTTTTAGTAAGTCGTGAATAATGATAATATGTCAGAAAATATTTATGAAGAAGCATGGGCTTACGCATACGAAGAACTTAAAAACGAATATAAGGCTCAAAATAGAGAGGCTGAATTTACCTTTAATTTTAACATGAAATATGTTGAAGACAATGCCGAATGCATTACAGTTTCCGTTGCAAATCCTTTTTTATTACAGATGATGACAAAAAAAGGTTCGTTTGAAATAATGCAGGCAAAAATCCGCGAAATAACATGCCTTGATAACATAAAAATTAACTGCATCATAAAAAATGATAAGGATAAAAATGATGCATCTAAAAACGAAACAAAATCAAACAATAATGTAAATACAAATGAAAATTCAGATAAAGCTGAAAATTCATCTCAGGAAACGGAAATTTTCCAAAATGAAGATTTAACTGCTTCAACAGGTTCAAAAACTTTTAATGATTCTTCAAATCCATCAAATTTTTCTGATTTTTCAGATAATGACACTCCCTCACCATTTAAAATTCATTTGAGCGATGATTTTGAACACCAGCAGTATCTAAAAGAAAATTTAAACATAAATCATAATTCATATAATAGTGAAAATTACAACGGTAATAGCAATCATAACGATGACTCTTCTGTTGATGCATCTAATAAATCTTCAAAGAAAATAAAAAAACATCCATTGCTTCAGGAAGAATTTACTTTTGATACATTTGTTCCCGGCGAAAACAGCGACTATGCCTACAAAGCTGCCCTTGCTGTTTCTAAAAATCCAGGCAAACAATTCAATCCAATTCTTTTTTACGGTGGTTCCGGGCTTGGAAAAACCCACCTTATGCAGGCAATCGGAAATTACATTTACAACAACGGCGGAGAAAAACTAAAAATATGTTACGTTTCTGCTGAATCCTTTACAAATGAATTTACGGCTTCCCTTTCTTCAAAAAAAGCCAATGAATTCAAAAATAAATACCGCAATCTAGATGTTCTTCTTCTGGACGACATTCACTTTTTACAAAATAAAATGGGAATTCAGGAAGAACTTTTCTATACCTTCAATGCATTGCACGAAAAACATGCACAAATGGTATTCACATGCGACCGTCCTATAAAAGAAATTAAAAATATGACAGAACGCCTTGTAAGCAGACTTTCAAACGGACTTATCATAGATATTACTATTCCAAATTTTGAAACCCGATATGCAATCCTTCAGAAAAAGATTGAACAGAAAGGCAAATTTCTGGATAAAGAAATTATAGAATACATTGCAAAAAATGTAGAAACAAATGTCCGCGAACTTGAAGCTGCATTAAATACAGTATTCGGTTATGCAGAACTTACAGGTCAAAATCCTACGCTCGAAACTGTAAAAAATCAGCTTAAAGATATTCTAAACATGAATTCAAAAGAGAATATCTCTCTGGACATAATTCAAAAGGTAATTGCAGATAATTATCAGATTTCTGTTTCTGAATTAAAGAGCAAAAAGAAAGATAAAAAATACGTAATTCCACGTCATATTGCAATTTTTATTTCGCGTGAACTTACAGAAATTTCTTATACCGAACTTGGAAATGAATTTGGCGGCCGTGATCATTCTACAATCATGAACGCTTACGAAAAAATAAGCGAGCAGATTAAGATAGATTCAAATCTTGAATCAAAAATAAATTTGTTCATAAGAGAAATAAAGGAGTATAAAAGAAACAATTAGGCTGTTAATTTAAAGTGAATAACTGGCATAAAATTTGTGGATAAATTAAAGATAATTAAGTAAAATGTGAAATAGTGAGTTTAAAGTGAATTTTTATTATTCAGTTATCCACAATTTAAATGCTTACACAATAATAAATTAAAAAGTTATCCACTGAATTCACAGACCATATTAATACTACTACTAAATTTATAAATTTACATAATATAAGTTTAGTTGAGAAAATTTGATTAAATAAAGAAGAATAAGCTGAAAACTGCTTTCGTAGTTTTTTTTACGCTTTTCAATAAATCAAAGGCTTCCTTTTGGGTTGTCTTACATAGGAGAAAAAAATGAAATTCACATTCGACAGGGAATCAATGATTAAGGAAATTTCAATTGCGCAAGAAATAATTTCCGAAAAAAGTCCTTCAACAGTGCTTTCTAATATTCTTATTATTGCAGAAAATAATATTGTAACAATAAAAGCTACTGACAATAAATTAAAATTTACAACACGACTTCCTGTTGATATTCAGGAAGAAGGAAGCACTACAATTTATTGTGATAAATTCATGAGTATTCTTTCTTCATTACCTTCAGGAGATATTGAATTCATTAAGCAGGATTTAGGCGTTTTAATAAAACCTGTTTCTAAAAAAATTGTATTTACACTTAAAACACTTGCAAGCGATTCATTCCCTAATATTAATTCTACAGAAAACGTTCCTTTATTCGAATTTCCTTCAAAAGATTTTAAAGAAATGATTAAGGAAACTATTTTTGCGGTTTCTGTAGAATCAAAACGTACATTTATGACAGGCGTTTATTTTGTAAAGGAAAATGACAAATTAATAATGGTAGGAACGGACGGAAAACGACTTTCTTATATTGCAAAAGATGCTTTTAATGTTCCAGATTTTTCACCTGCTATAGTTCCTACAAAAATTCTTTCTTGTATATTAAAACATGCACCAGATGAAGGAAATATTGAAATTGGAGTTATAGACAGTTCAATTTTTGTAAAATTTGGAAATGTTGAGTTCTATTCAAATCTTTTTTCTGGTCAGTATCCAAACTGGCATCGTGTAATTCCAGAAAATTTAACTTCATCATTCATGGTTAATAAAAGCGATTTTGAATCAGCATTAAAAAGAACTACAATTATGGTTGATAAGAGCATTAGCAAGATTGTATTTAAAATTACACCTGGCATGATGAAACTTATTTCTCCAGAAACTAAAGATGGTACTGCAGAAGAGGAAATTCCTTGCAGATATGATGGTGCAGATTTAACTATGGCATTCAATTATAATTACGTAATTGATCCGCTTAAAGTAATCAATTCAGAAAACGTTGTTTTTGAGTTTAATACTGAAGATGCTTCTGATGGTGAAGAAGTAAGTATTTTAAAAGCAATCATAATGCGTTCTGAACCGGCATCTGATTATATTCATGTTATAATGCCAATGAGTTATTAAAATATGCTTTGAAGATTTTAGTAATTCATCAACGATTTTTTGCCATGCAAAAACTCGCAGGTATGAAATAAATTTTCATAAAACTAATTAAATATTTATGCCGTTTCTTTATCATACATTATATAATTTCCGAAACCTAAATAATGCAACAATAGACCTTTCGCATAGAGAGGTCTATTTTGTTGGTGAAAATGGACAGGGAAAAAGCAATCTTCTGGAATCTCTTTATTATGTTGCATACGGAATTTCGTTTCGTACTCATACTGATTCGCAGATAATTAAAGAAGGCCAGAGCAATTTCAGTTTGAATTCTGTTTTTCAACGCAGCCAGGATGAAACAAAAAAAATTTCGGTAATTTATGATAACGGTAAAAAACGCATAGAAAAAGACGGAAAAAAAGTTCATGACAGAAAGGAAATAATTAATACAATTCCGTGCATTCTTTTTTGTCATGATGATATGAAATTTGCTACAGGCGAACCTGAATACAGACGTTTTTTTATTGACCAGTCGCTTACACTTTATGATTCATTATTTATTGATGATATAAGAAATTATAAGAAAATACTAAAAAGCCGTAATTTAATTCTAAAAAATCATGAATACGAAATGCTTGATGTTTATGATGATCAGCTTGCGAAATATGGTCTTGTGATTGAAGAAAAACGAAAAAAGGCAATTTTTCAGTTTAATCAGATTTTTGGAAAGCTTTTTGAAGAAATTACGGGTATAGAAAACGTTGAAATATTTTATGAACCGTCGTGGAAGGAAAAACTTATTGAAAATGCAAAGATACTTCCAGATTATGATGATATAAGAAATTTACTTATGGAAAAACGTGATTCTGACAAATATTCAGAAACAACTTTATCTGGTCCGCATCGCGACAGAATAAATTTTATAAAAGACAGAAAATTATTTATACCGACAGCTTCAACAGGTCAATGCAGATTAATTTCCCTGCTTCTTCGTGTAGCACAGTCGGTTTATTATGCAAGGTTTACAGGATTCAAGCCGGTACTGCTAATGGATGACGTTCTTCTTGAATTAGATCCGGACAAACGTGCAAAACTTACTTCAATGCTTCCTGAATACGACCAGCTTTTTTGTACATTTTTACCGGGCGAACCTTACGAAAGATATATGCATGAAACCACTAAAGTATATAAAATAAGCGGAGGTGAATGGTATGAGTGAGATTATAAATACTTCTGATTTGATGATGCAGCTTTCAGATATTTTTTCTGGAAACAATAATAAACTTCCGTCGGTTTGGAAAAATGTAGTTTCAAAGATTAAATCTTATAAATTTGACAGCGAAGACAGTGAAACACGCATGCCTATTGGTGAACGCCTTGCGGGAAATACGCGTGTCGTAGATTTGAAAAACGGCATTCTGCTTGTTGAGACGGATCATTCAGGATGGATTCAATATCTAAAAATGTATCAGAAATTTATTTTGAACGGTTTGAATGCTGCTTTGCCTGATTTAAAAATAAAATCACTTGCATTCCGAATTTCAGGAAGTAATGCAATGCTTCATTATGATTATGAGCAGGATTTAAAACGCAATATGGAAAAATATACTGCGGAAATTGAACGTCAGGAAAAGGAACTTGAAAAATATAACGATTCTTTAAATCAAAAAGGTAATGAATTTTTAGAGTCGGCCGATAATAATTCGTCTGATAAATCTGAAGATAAGGAAAACTCAGAAGATAATCAGTCAGTAATTGATTTTATGAAACAGTTTGATGATTTAAAATCTAAGCTGTCTTCTTAAAATATTGTCGACTTTGGCTAAAAGACATGTCGTTGATAGGTTGACCAATTATTAAAAATAATGATATATTTTAGTACTATTTTTGTCATTTAATAGGGAAATTTTTTTTATATTTAAATATAAGGAGTTCGTTCAATGAAAAGAACATATCAACCAAGTAAAGTAAAACGCAACCGTAAATTCGGATTCAGAGCTCGCATGGCTACTAAAGGCGGACGTAAAGTTTTGGCTAGAAGACGCGCAAAGGGACGTGCAAAACTTACAGTTTCAGACGAAAAGAAGAAGTACTAATTTTTAGGGATGGAAACAGATTTAATGAAAACGGGATTTTTTAGTCGTGACGAGCGGATAAAAAATCCCGCTGATTTTAAAAAACTGTTTAAGAAAGGAAAAAGAGTAAGTATTTCAGGAGCTAAATTATTTTATTTAGAAAATAATCTTGAAATGAACCGAGTAGGTTTTCCTTTGATGCGCGGCTACGGTAACGCTGTCGAAAGGAACTTATCAAAAAGATACAGCCGTGAAGTCTATCGTTTAATAAAATCACATCTGAACACCGGATATGATATGTTGTTTTTAATATATCCTGGAAATGATTCGTTCCACTCGCGATGTGATCAAATTCGTTTATTGTGTGAAAAGGCAAAACTTATCAAGGAATAAACAATGATAAGAGTAATTTCCGGAAAAATAAGAGAATTTATTGTTTTTCTGTTTTGCCGGTTAATTCGTTTTTATCAAGTCGTAATATCTCCTCTGCATCCTCCTTGCTGCAGGTTTACACCAACGTGTTCTGCCTATGCAATTGAGGCATTGAAAATATATGGGCCTGGTAAAGGGCTTTTCCTTTCGATAAAGAGAATAATTAAATGCAATCCGTTTCATAAGGGTGGATTTGATCCTGTTCCCTTGAATCAAAAAATTCTTATGAAAAATAATAATCTTTGCCGTTAACGTTAAAACGGTGAAAATGTATATTCCTGGAGAAACTTAAGTGGATAAAAATACTATTTGGGCTATTGTCCTTTCAGCTGTTGTTTTAATAGCATCATATATCATTATGCCGTTTTTTATACCTGGCATGCGTCCTGAACTTTCAAGTGGCGTTCAGAATGAAATTCAAGACGAACAGGTTGCAGAAAATTCAGAGGAACAGAATCTTGCAGAAATAAGCACATTTGTTAATGAAGAACTTTCTTCAGTTGGAGAAAGCACTGTTCTTTCGGAAGAATTAATAACTGTTGATACAGATGTTGCAGAAATTGTTCTTACAAATAAAGGCGGCGATATCATCAGTTACAAATTGAAAAATCATTACGATATGGATACAGGAACTGGTGTTCAGCTTTCTGATAACGTAAATGATTTTAATAGAACTTGTGCTCTTGCATTTGGAACTGTTGAATCAAAAATCATCAACGAATATTTCAGCGTAGATAAGATTGATGATTATACATATCTTTTTAAGAAATCTTTTGTTCAGAATGATGGCCGGCAGTTTACGCTCGGTAAAAAATATTCTTTCAAAAACGGCGAGTATGTATTTAAGCTTGATGTTTTAATTCATACTGATGACAGTAACGGTCTTGGTAAGAATGATGTTGCTTATACAATCCGTACATCGCCACAGCTTGGACCTCACTACGATCCAAAGCAGAATCGTTACGAAACACGTCAGTTTGTTACATACAACGGCAGCAAATCGAAAAGAGTTGTTTTAAGTCAGGGACAGTTCAAACGTTTTGATAAAGATTTTATCTGGAACGGTATTGCCGGAAAATACTTTGTAGAACTTATGATTCCTTCTGCACCTGAAACTATTAATTCAGGTTACTATTCTTCAAAAGTTGAAGTAAACAATTATTCAAATGCACAGGCATTCATCGAAAGAAAATCATTTAATTCCGGAGATATTCAGGATACTTATTATATGTATTTTGGTCCTAGAAACGAAAACGATCTTAAGAGATATAATATTCCTGAAAACAATGCATGGGGAATTGGTGGTAAAAAGGTTACAGATTGTTTGCAGTCAAGCGGATGGTTAAGCTGGCTTGAAAGAATTCTTAAGGTTTTCCTTGAAGTTCTTCATAAAGTTGTTCCAAACTGGGGTCTTTCAATTATCATAATGACATTGATTATTAAGATAATACTCTTCCCTCTTTCTAAAAAACAGTCTATGGGAACTTTGAAAATGCAGGAGCTTCAGCCAAAGATGCAGGCTCTTCAGGAAAAATATAAGAATGATCAGCAGAAGCTTCAGGCAGAAACAGCAAAACTTTATCAGGAAGCTGGTTATAATCCTGCAAGCGGATGTCTTCCAATGTTGTTCCAGTTCCTTTTAGTTTTGGCTATGTATAATCTGTTCAACAACTATTTTGAATTCCGTGGTGCAATGTTTATTCCTCACTGGATTCCAGATTTGTCTGCCGGTGACAGTGTTTATACAATTCAGAAATTTGCAATTCCGTTTATTGGTAATCAGATTCGTATTCTTCCTGTAATTTATGTTGCAACTCAGCTTATTTCAGGAAAAATTACTCAGTACGGACAGACTGGAGCACAGAACAATGCATCTATGAAATTCATGATGTATGGTATGCCTTTGATTTTCTTCTTCATTTTCTATAATGCACCTGCAGGACTTTTGTTGTACTGGCTTACAAGTAACGTTCTTCAGACAATTCAGCAGTTGATTATTAACAATATGATGAAAAAGAAAAAGTCTGAAATTCAAAATAATAAAAATGTCGCTGGCAAACCGCAGAAAACATTGCCTCCGAAGAATAAGAGAAAATAATTTGAGAATCTAAAAAAAGGTCTGCCTACCAATATCAATCGGGCGGGCTTACACAGGAGATAGAAATGACTTACGAGTACGAAGGAAAAACTGAAAAAGAAGCCATAGAAATGGCTGCAAATGAATTGGGGTTGGAAAGAGATCAATTTGATGTTGAAATTCTTGAAACTCAGAAAAATTCATTGTTTAAAAAAGGTTATGTAAAAATCAGAATTCATACATTTGATGAAGTTGAAAAGAAAGGAAATTCTGCTTCAGATGATGATTATGAAGAAAATATGAAAGAAAATCACAGCAGAATTGTTGCAGATCCTCTTCCTCAGGGTGAATTTGAAGAAAAACTTATTGAATTCATAACAAACGTTATTGAAAAAATGGGTTACGAAGTAAAAGTTACCGTTGCATATCGTGAAGAAAAGAAACTTGGTCTTAAAATGGAATCTTCAAGTTCTTCAATTCTTATTGGACGCAAAGGAAAAAATCTTGATGCAATTCAGCTGCTTGCAAATATTTATGCAGGAAGACTTGGTCACGAAGAAATCCGCGTAATTCTTGATACAGAAAACTACAGAATCCGCCGCGAAGAATCTCTTGTAAGACTTGCTTACAATACGGCAGACAAAGTAAAGATGACACGCAAATCAATCCTTCTTGAACCGATGAATCCTTTTGAAAGAAGACTTATTCATACTACTTTGAACGATATTCCTGATGTTGAAACAAAAAGCGAAGGCGAAGGAGTATACAAACAGGTTCGCGTAATTTATAAGGGAATCTGTTAATGAAAAAAATAAGGCAGTTGTTTGTTCTTGCAGCTTTTATGTTTGTGGGAACGAACATTTGGGCAGAAGTTATTGATTTAAAAAAAATTGTATCATCAAATGTTTATGATTTGCTTGTTAAAAAAGGGCAGATTATGACAACTTATGTGCAAAAAGATATAAATTTTGGACTTTTGCCTGAAACGGCCTTTAAAGAAAAATGTATTGAAAATTCACTTGAAAGAGACGAATCTTTATTTTCTTATGCCATGGAATATTTGTATGTTATTCCAAAAAAGGACGATGAAAATATTTCAGATGTTTCGAAAGCTTTCAGGTCGATATCAAAAATGACAGGTTTACGATATTTTTCATTAAATCGTAATAAAGAAGATGTTCTTTACAAAGCCTGTTATTTTGTTGAATCCCCGGACAGTAAAAAGAAAATTGCAGATCAGAATGAAGGCAGTGCAGACGGCAAAACTTGTTATGTTTTTCAGCATGATACTTCGTTTGGAAAATGCGTATATGAATTCAACTTTCATGAAAACGAAAATACATTTTGTGTAAATTTTCATAATCTAAATTATCTTGGTGTAGGACCATTTAGAGCAGTCGCTCCTGAAAAAATGCGGCTTAATGTTATTGTTGCAGATTGTGGTGATTCTTTTCTGCTCTATTTGAATACAAATGTAAATTGTTCAAAATTGCCTGGAATTGAAAACTATTTGAATAATTCACTTATTTCGAGGATGAATGCTCTTGAAAAGTGGCTTGAAAATAGTCTTTAATTGAATCAGAAAAACTATTTGCTAAAAGGATTTGATATGAAAAAAAATTTTATAAAAAAAATTATCGTTGGTTCTTTTGTTTTTTGTTCGTTGTTGAATTTTGGTTCTTGTAAAAAAAACGACAAAAACAAGAATATTCAGAATAATTTATCTGAACTTAAGAAAAATCAGACCGTACAGGAGGAAAAAGGTATGGATGTTTTAGAAGGAAAAGAAGGTGTTTTTGCTGTTCTTACGACTGAGAAAGGAGAAATTGTTCTCAATCTTTTTTACAAAGAAACTCCGATGACAGTAATCAATTTTGTTGGTCTTGCAGAAGGAACTTTGGATGCTGCTAAAGGCAAACCGTTCTATGACGGACTTAAATTTCACCGTGTAATTGCTGATTTTATGATTCAGGGTGGTGATCCTAAAGGTAACGGTACAGGCGGTCCTGGATATAAATTCCCAGATGAATTTGTAGACGGTTTGATTTTTGATAAGCCTGGAAAACTTGCAATGGCAAATTCTGGTGCAAACACAAACGGAAGTCAGTTCTTTATTACACACGTTCCTACTGACTGGCTTAACTACAAACACACAATTTTTGGTGAAGTACTTTCTGGTCAGAATGTTGTAGATGCTGTTGCTCAGGGTGATACGATTAAATCACTTAAAATTATAAGAAAAGGTGCTGATGCAGAAAAATTCACTGCAACACAGGCTGATTTTAATAAGGCAATCAAAGATGTAGCAAAAGCAAACGAAGAAAGAGAAGCTAAGAAAATGGCTTCTGTTATCGAAGGATGCGAAAAAACAGCTGACGGAATTTACTTTAAGATTCTTGAACAGGGAAAAGGAAATCCAACTGGCAGCGGAAAGAACGTTACTGTTGAATACAAAGGTTATCTTGTTGACGGTACTTTGTTCGACGCTTCAAAAGGCATGCATCCTCAGGGACACGATCCTCTTGATTTTAAAACAGGTGCCGGTCAGATGATTCCTGGTTTTGACAAGATGGTTCAGGAAATGAAACTTGGCGAAACAAGAAAAATGGTTCTTCCTCCAGAACTGGCTTACGGTGAAAGAGGATATCCTGGAGTAATTCCTGGCAATGCTTATATCTGTTTTGATGTAAAAGTTATAAAAAACTAAAAAGCAAATATAATTTTTTGATATATTTTAAAGTTTCAAGAACTTTTTGTTAGTTAAAACAATTTGTTTTTGAAACTTTTTTTTTAACTGTTATAATCTGAAACATAAAGTTGATTTAAGAAACGAAAAAAAAATAAAAAAAAGTGAATTAAAAATATTACTTGTAATGCTGATTTAAAAAAGTTTTGATTTCTAAAAAAAGTTGCATTAAGAATAAATATGGGAAGCTTTGGAAGCAGTTGTTTCTAAAGCTTCCTTTAGTTTAATTTATACAGACTTAATATACTTGGAATTAAGTATGCGAAAAATCAACCTTTTTACATTTCTACAAAGAACATTGGGAAATATGAATCTTTCCAAAGAAGATTATTATGATGTTCAGGAAGAAATCCAGGAAAATAACGCAATTATTCTTTTTGTAACAAGCTTTTTTCTGAGTATCATTTTTTTATTCCTGTTTGTATTTACCTTTTTCCCTTTTGGTCAAATGTTCATAATGCACAGGTTTTTGTACATTTTAATGTTCATGGCTTTTATAATGATTTTTGCACTTGCAGGATATATTTATAAAATTACAGAAGGATGTTTTTTATTTCTCTGTTATTTTGAAGTCTTTATTTTTATAGTCTATTCGGTCATTTTAGGTATATATCATCATCCAAATACGAATGCGGTAACTTACATAATCATAATGTTTGTATGGCCTATTTTATTTTTGGATAAAGTATGGCGTTCTGCTATTTTCTTTGGAATTTCATGTATTTTCTTTTGTATAGAAAGTGTTCTGAATAAACCGTTTGATATTGCTTATATAGAAATTTTAAATGTTTTAATCAGTTATGTTTTATCTATATGCTTTACGAAATATGCAAATTTTTTAAGAATACGAGATTTTCTTGCATTGCATATGATTGAAATTGAACGCGACACGGATCCTTTGGTTGGTGTTTTAAATAAGCAGGCTTTAGTCCGAGAAATTAAAAAGAATATTCTTGTTTCTAATAAGACAGGAATAATGATTTATCTTGATATTGATAATTTTAAGAGCATTAACGAAACTTTTGGTTTTGAAGTTGGGGATGAAGTTCTTCGTCAGATAGGAGACTGTTTTAGGGATATTTTTAGAAGTACGGATATTATCGGTCGATATATGAGCGATGAATTCGTAGTGTTTATGCCTAAAATTGGAAATCTTGATATTGCAAAAGTTCGAAGCAAAATGCTTATGGAATTTATGGAAAAAGAAATTCATCTTCCTGATGAAAATGTAAAAGTTCATGGAAGTATTGGTATTGCAAGGTGCAGTAAAAACGGTGATACATATAAGAGTTTAAAATCAAAAGTTGATGATGCCGTTTATGAAGCAAAGTGCAAGGGTAAAAATCAAATAGTAATAAACGAAAATTAATCTATATTCAAAATCGGAGATACATCAAAAAGGCTTTTTGTAGCTTCGTAGATTTTTCGTGCAACATGAGGATTATTCATTGTGTAAAGATGAATACCTGAAACACCATGCGTTACTAAATCTGTAATCTGATCTATTGCATACGCAATGCCTGCATCTCGAATTGCATCAGGATAATCTGCATAACGATTCATCATATCGGTGAATTTTTTAGGAAGTACGGCATTTGTCATGCTAACCATACGTTCTATGGATTTTTTATTTGTTGCAGGCATAATTCCGGCTTCTATAGGAACATTAATTCCTTTAATCTGACAACGTTCGATAAAGCGGTAAAATTTTTCGTTATCAAAAAACAATTGAGATAAAAGATGAGAAGCACCTGCATCAACTTTTATTTTAAGGTTTTCCAAATCATCATATACATTTTTTGACTGTGGATGAAGTTCTGGGTAGCAGGCACCGTATATTTTAAAAGATTTGCCGTCTGTTCTTTTAGAATTAAAATCATTTATAAAATTAATGAGGTCGCTGGCATGTGCAAAATCGTTACATGGTTCTTTTCCTTCTACACGGTCGCCGCGTAGGGCAAGTATGTTTTCTATTCCAGCATCCTTAAATTGATTTAAGCAAAATTCTGCATCTGCTTTTGTCATATTAATACAAGGCATGTGGATAACCGACTGCACTTTACATTCATCTTTTATGCGTTTTGCAATTGCCAGTGCGTTGTCGCAGTTTTCGCTTCCTCCTGCACCAAATGTAACGGAAATAAAATCAGGTTGAAGTCCCTGCAATTCATCGAGGGTGTTGAATATTGTTTCAATCGGCATTGTTTTTTTTGGAGGGAAAACTTCAAAAGAAAAAAGTGTTTTATTCTGTTTTGTAGCAATTGTTGACATATTTTTATGACTCCGCAAATGTTTTTTGAAGTATATTAGTTTTGTTTTTCAGTTTCAAGAACTTTTATCGGGTGTTTTAGAAGTACTTTGCAGATAGAAGTTTGATTTGAAGCAGTATGACTGGACAAAAGAAATTTGCCCAGTCAATTGATTTATAATTTATTAGCGACCCAATTAACGTCTAAGCCAGTTGTATTTGATTGCAAGATAGAAATTAAGTGTATCTAAAGAGAATTTCTTATTATATTCAAATTTTAACGAAGCACCGGTTGCTATTTGAATAGGACCTTGTGATATTACATATTCTAATCCAGATGCTATGCTTTTATCAAAGTCAAAATTGAAATTTTTATCTGCAAAGAAATTCATTTCTGCATAAAGTTTTATATCAATTAACCCCAAAAGCGTTTGTGGAAATACAACAGATAGTCTTGGAATGGCACGTAAAGGCATACTGCAATCAAATGCTGTTCCGCCATATTTTACACGGCTGTTTGATGGATAAATGTATTCTGGGAACGGCATATATCGACCGACAAGTTCTGCCTGATATTGAACATTATCCATTTTCTTTATGAATGATAACTCCCCTTCACCACCAAAATAGAAATCTTTCATATCATACAAAGCGGTTCCTATACCTATAATCTGTAAAGAAAAATAATCGTCTTTTTTCAAATCTTTTGAGAAGTAATAATCGAGACCTAAACTCATATAAAGATTATTATCGCTTTCGAAATTGCCGTTTATTGGCTGTATAGTTTCGGCATATCGTATAAGCGAATAATCAAAATTCGTAAAGGCATATAATGCATTTTCGTTAGTGTTCTGTTTGTTATGAATAATAGGAAGTGTATAAGCTAAAGTTGCATTAGTAAGGTCTACAAAGCAATTTTTTTCTTTATAGTTACGGAAATTAACGAAATGAGCGGAAAGAATATCGAGTTGGGATGTTCCAATTGGTATAAAACAGTCAAATGAAGCATCAAAATTGTTAAGTTCAGGATAATAGGCAGCTTCCAGAAATACTAAACCTGTAGACAATTGAAGGCGAGGCATAATTCCTATATAAAATGCTCCAATTCCAAAATAAGTTTTATCATTTTTAGAATCGAGAATGAAAGACGGGAACAATGTATATAATTCTGGGGCAGGAAGCGGAATAAACGGTTTTTCATTTGTAATTTCGGTAATAGTTGTATTCGAAGCTTCTGCCTTTTCTGTAAGTTCCTGTGAACGGTGTTTGATTTTTTTGCCTTTTACAGGAATTGGTTCTTCTTTATTTTTAGATTTATTTTTTTCGATTTCTTCATCAAGCTGTTTGAAAAAGCTTTTTTTTGTTTCGTTTTCGTCGCTTGTATCTTCAACTTCTGAAAGAATTGTGTATGGAGTAAAATCTGGATAATCGTTCTGGAGATGACCAAAATGCATTATTTCGTTTGCAGGAGATGGACCTTCAAAATTTGGAACATTTCCCCACTCTTCTTTCGGTTTGATTTTGATTACGCTGCCCGAAGAAGATTTTGTTGTGTAGAATATTCCGCGGTCGGTTTTGTATGCCCATGTTGCACCAATCGGATCGGAAACAACTGGTTTTACAGAAGAATCTGCTTCATCAATCTGGAAAATTTCAAGGCGTCCTCTGTAGTTACAGCAGAATGTAAGAGTTCCGTCGGAATTCCATGTTGGATATGCAGGATCATAAATTTTTTCATCATCATTTGCGACAATTTTATAATTCTGCGGATTTTGAGTTTCCATTACTGCAATGCGTGCACGAGTATCGTCAAGAACAAGGAATGCAATTTTTGTTCCGTCAGCATTAACAGAAGGCTGCATAAAACTTAATTTGTCTGATTCAAGAAGAACGGAAGTTTTGCCTGTTTCCTGGTCAATTTTTACAAGACGAAGCTGCATACCGTGCTGTTCAACTGCAACAAGCATTTTACCGTCGCGGCTTACACAAGGCTGGAATACGGAAATTCCTTTTGTAAGTTTTTTAAGGCCTTCTTCTTTAGTCCATGAATGCAATGCAGATTCCAGCTGAACACCAGGATTTTTATCGTTGTATTGAATTCCAATGGTTGCGTAAATTTTTCCGTTTGCATCTGCGGTAATAGCTTCTGTATCCATGAAATTGCCGGAAAATAGAATTGTTTCCTTAAAAACTGTGTTCAAATCTTTTTCGGGATTTGTATCTTCAAGATAGTTGCTTCCAGAACGTGCAGAAGGGTCTAGACGAACGACTGCAGCTTTTTGGTTTGCTTTTGTTCTTAAGGAAATTAATGTGCCGTCGTCTAAAACAATGGCTGGTTTATAATAGTTTGTATTTACATCACGAGGGGAAATAATAAGACCTTCCGGAATGGCGCGCTCTGAAGCATATTTTTTTGCAAGAGAAATTCTTACATCGCGGTAAAGGTCTTCTGGAGTTTGTCCTGTAATGAGTTTAACGCTTTCTGCCCATGACCCCATTGTTTTTCGGTTACGTTCAATGTCTGCAAGTGCCTGAATGCCGTATCTGTCTGCAATACTACGCATAAGCAGATAACCGATAACATAGCTTTGTCCACGTGGAGGTTCCATTTCGAGCCCTACTCTATCGTAAGGTAAAAATCCGTTGTCCAAAGTCAGTGATTTATATTCAAGTTCAAAATAAGGGCTGCGGCCGCGTCCACCATTTGTAAGTTCGGTTTCAAGAACAGTTGTAAGACCTTCCAATGCCCAGCCGTCAACTTTCATAAAATCAAAATTAGTAAAATATGGGCCAAACAGTTTAGGAAGAAATTTATTTCGTTCTTCAAAATTAAAATTGGCAGCGTGAATAAGTTCGTGCGTAAAGAAAAGTTTCTGCCAGTTGTCGCGGAAGGTAAAATCGATAAGTGTGCATGGATTTGTAAACATGACAATTTCGGTTGGTGAAGAATAAGTTAATGCGTTTACAATGTTCGTGCGTCCGGTTATGTAGATATTCATCATTTCTGGCGGAAAACTGTAAATCTTAGCAATTTTATTCCATGCATCGTCGGCAATATTTACAAAGCCTTGAGTTGCTTCTTTTTGAGCATCTTCGTAAATAAATTTAAAATGTTCGGTTTTTGCAGTTTTCCATCCTTTGAATTTCATTTCGTTGTTTTGTGAAAAGGAATTTGCAGCTAAAAGAAGGACTGCAGCGATAAGTGTTGTTGTTTTTTTCATTGACTTATACTCTCTTACTATAAAAGATTTTTTTTATTATTATAGACTTCTGATTAAGCAACTTCAATAATGAAAATTTTTAATGCAATTTGCTTAAAAACAAATTTTTAATACTAAGAATGAAAGATATTTCGATTTTTCCAATAACGCCTTATATTTCTCAGATTTGCACGGAATTAAAAAATTCTTTGTCGCATACGCTTGTTCTTACTGCCGAAACAGGTGCCGGAAAATCTACGGTTTTGCCTGTCGGGCTTCTTGAAAATTTCAGCGGGAAAATCATTATGACCGAACCTCGTCGTATTGCAGCGTTGGGAGTTGCAAACCGTGTTGCAGATTTGCTTGATGAAGAATGCGGGCAAACTGCAGGGTATAAAGTTCATCTTGAAAATAAAGTAAGTGCCAGCACAAGGCTTGAAGTTGTTACCGAAGCCGTTCTTTTGCGGAAAATTCAGGAAAATCCGGATTTGCAGGATGTTTCTGTTGTAGTACTTGATGAATTTCATGAACGAACTGTAAACACCGATTTGTTGCTCGCATTTTTAAAAGAAGCGCTTCTTTTTCGTGATGATTTATACGTAATCGTTATGTCCGCGACTATTGATGCTAAAAAAGTAAGTGAATATTTAGGAAATTCTGACAATATAAATGGTGAAACACAAAAAATTGGTGAAAATATAAACGGCGAAGCAAAAAATGATTTTGAAAACTGTCCTGTAGTTTCGATTCCAGGGAGGATGTTTCCTGTTCAAGTGATTTATGAGGATGATAAAACGCCCGAACAGGCAGTTTGCGAAGTTATAAATGAATTTTTGGAAATGAAGGAAAAAAATGCCGCCGAAAAAAAAGATGTTTCAAAAATTATAAATGCAAACCGCAACGAATCTACAGGCATACTCGTATTTCTGCCGGGAATTAAAGAAATCCGCGCCTGCGTTTCATATCTTAACGAAAAGTATGAAAGCGAAATTCAAAATGGAAAAATCGAAGTACTCATGCTGCATTCAAGTATTTCGCTTGCGGAACAAAAATATGTAATTTCGGGTGGAAATGCAGGTTGTAGTGAAAATGCAGTTCGTAGTGGAAAAGAAAGTCGAATTCGTGTGATTGTTTCTTCGGCAATTGCGGAAACTTCGCTTACAGTTCCCGGTGTTTCGGTTGTTATAGATTCTGGACTTGCAAGGGTAAACCGCATGAACGTTTTAAACGGCATGGAAAATCTTGTTACAGAAAAGGCAAGTGAATTTTCAGCGGAACAGAGAAAAGGTCGTGCAGGCCGTGAAAAAGCTGGAAAATGCATTCGTCTTTGGAATGAGCTTGATGTACGCCAGAAAAATCTACCGCCCGAAATCTTACGTGTTGATTTAACGCAGCTTGTTCTTGAATGTGCGGAGCGGGGAATTTATTCGCTGGAAACAATACAATTTATAGATATGCCGTCTCAAAAATCGTGGGATTACAGCGTTAATCTTTTGGAACAGATGGGCATGCTCAAAAGCGACGGGCACATCACTCAAAAAGGAAGGGGTGCTCTAAAAATGGGCGTTCATCCGCGGCTTGCAGGCATTGCTTTTACAGGAAATTTTCAGCTCGTTTTAAAATATAGTCAGTATGCAGATTCGTCTAAGCAAATGCAGGAACGTTTTATAAATGATTTGCAGCGAAGAATCACAAAAATAAAGGGGCAAAATTTTGAAGCTGAGGCAGGCATCAACGAAAAACTTTCAGGCAATAATATTGATGTGGATTTTTTGAATGATGATGTTTACGCGAAAGCTTTTAAAAACGGCAATGCAAATTTTTTAGTTCTTGCAGGTTTTCCCGACAGGCTTGCTCTAAAAATCAGCGGGAATGGCGGAGAAAAAGCAGAATATCAGTTTGCGTCGGGTAGAAAGGCAATTCTGGCAGACACATTGCATTTGAATTCAAAATGGATAGTTTGTCCTGATGTTCTTGCGGGAAACAGCGAAGGAATTATTTTTAATGCAGAAGCATTGGACGAAAAACTTGTGATGCAATGGCTTGAAAATAAAACTGTATCGAAAATTCAAACGGCATTTATAGACGGAAAGGTGCGAAAAACTGAACGGGAGATGTTTGGAAAAATTGTTTTGTCCGAAAAGATTTTAAAATCTGAACCGAAAGATGTTTGCGATGCATGGATTAATGAAATTACCGAAAAAGGTTTTGATGCAATTCCTTTAAATGATAAAACAAAAGAATTTTTATCACGTGTAAAGTTTTACTGGCAGCAAAAAGATAAACGCGAAAGTGATGAAGACGGGAAAAACTCGGAAACAACTTTTGAATCAGGCAAAAATCTTGAAGAATATATCGTAGAAAAATGTGGAGAATGGCTTCCTCCATTTTGTAATGGTGATGGCGGTTTTGGTGGAAATGCACGTTCAGCCTTTTGCGAAACAGTTTATAATGCGTTGTACTGGTTTTTAGACGGCGCAGAAGTTGATAAATCTGTTCCGAATACTTTAGTTTTGGCGAACGGTAACAAATGCAAAATAAAATATGAACGGCTAACTTTACCGGAAGATAAATCGCATTTTGTAGTAAGGCCTGTTATAGAAATCATCATACAAAGAATTTTTGGCTGTACGCAGACTCCGCAAATTCTTGGAATGAAAATATTGTTCAGGCTTCTTTCACCGGCAAGTCGTCCTTTACAAATTACCGACGATTTGGAAAATTTCTGGGAAAACTCATGGCCCGAGATATGCAAAGAGATGAAAGGTCGTTATCCTAAGCATAATTGGGATTTTAATAAAAGGGAAAACTGATAGTTATGTTTATTGCAGCAATTATTGAAATTATTTTGGGCAGCATATTTGCTTTGTATGATGTTGTGCTTTTGTGTATAAGTCCGGGTTCTGTATTAAAAACAATTTTTTCTTTTACACATGTATGGGCTTTAGGCGGCGCTTTGCTGATTTTTGCCGGCATTTACAGAATACGTTATAATCAATCTTTTATAAAAAAACTTAGCCGGAAAGTTAAAATAATACTGTCGGTTGCAGCGGGAATAGCAGTTATCATTAGTATTGTTAATTTGATTTTTATTCTTACACCAGATGTTGTTCCAGTTTCAGAAGACAGCGATTACGTTATTTTGCTTGGAGGCGGCATAGATAAAAATGGAAGGCTTCCTAAAAGTGTTGAATATCGTGTATTAAAAACAAAAGAATATATGGATCTTCATAAAAATACTGTTTGTGTTGTAACTGGTGGTACGTTAAGATTTCAAAAATATGCTGAAGGTCCTGAAATAAAACGAAGACTGATGGCTGCGGGTATAGAAAGCGATAGAATCCTTATTGAAGATAAAGCGTTGGATACGATACAGAATTTTCAATATAGTTGTAAAATGCTTGCAGATTACGCTGATGTTTCTGAGCAGGAAATTCTGGAAAGCCGTATAATGGTTATAACAAATGCTTTTCATTTACGGAGGGCATTAAGGCTTACAAAAAGGATGGGTTTTAAAAATACAAAAGGCATAGCTGCAAAAATTCCGTGGTATAGTGTGCCGCATTCCTATTTGCGGGAAATTTGTTCTTATATCAAATTGAATGTAAGGATTTTACTGACGGGCAAACCAAAACCGATTGTGGCAATGTAAGTTTTGCGGAAACATGCCTTAGAAAAAATCATTGAAAAAAACGGGCATATTCAAAGCGGTACTGTAGCCGATGTCGTAGTTGGTATTCCGAAGCCGGTATTAATCTAAAACAATAAAGGAAATCATTATGGGAAAAGAAAAATTTTATAAAGACGGATTGAATTTTAGTTGTCAGAGATGTTCATTTTGTTGTGGACATTCACCAGGATTTGTTTATCTTTCTGAACGAGACCTTACAACTTTGTGTAATCATTTTAATATGAGCATAAAGGCATTTGTAGAAAAATACTGTCGCTGGGCAGATTATTATTATGGTGATACAGTTCTTGCACTTTTGGAAAAAGAAAATTACGACTGCATTTTATGGGAAAACGGATGTTCAGCTTACGAAGCACGTCCTGTTCAATGTTCAACATATCCGTTCTGGGCGTGGATGCTTGTAGATAAAAAAACTTGGGATGAATGTGCGGCAGATTGTCCTGGTATGAACAAAGGAAAAAAATGGACTTTTGAAGAAATAGAAAAAAATCGTTCTGCTTATGTTCAGAATATACCGCTTAAGCAGGAACAAGTGATGGAACTTATTAAAAAGCAGGAAAGTCAGGCGCAGGAGAAAAATGCCTCTGCATCGGAAAAGCCTGCCGATAAAAGTCCCCGATAAAAGTCCATCCGTTGACTAACGATACTAAAAAATTTAAAATCACATAATTTATGGACTTTGAATTTATTAAAAAAGTTATTCCTATGTATGTAGACGCGTCGTGGCTTACGCTGCGGCTTGCCATTATAGGAATTCTTCTTTCGCTTGCAGTTGGCCTTTTTTGTGCTCTCATCAAATATTTTAAGATTCCCGTTCTTCGCCAGATTACAAGCGTTTACATAGAACTTTCGCGTAATACACCGCTCTTAATTCAGCTTTTCTTTTTGTATTTTGCGTTTCCGCGTATGGGAATAAAGTTGAGTTCAGTTCAGTGTGCAATAATCGGTCTTACATTTTTGGGCGGTTCGTATATGGAAGAAACTTTCCGTTCTGCGCTTGAATCGGTTTCTAAAGTTCAGATTGAAAGTGCTCAGTGCATTGGTTTAACCCGCCGCCAGATTACACAGTACGTTATTCTTCCACAGGCAATTTCGGTTTCCATTCCGGGTTTTTGTGCAAATATCATGTTTTTAATTAAGGAAACATCGGTGTTCAGCGCGGTTGCCCTTGCAGATTTGATGTTCGTTGCAAAAGATTTAATAGGCCTTTACTACAAAACTGACGAAGCCCTTACCCTGCTTTGTGTTGCGTACTTTATTTTGCTTCTGCCAATTTCTTTGATTGCTAATTTTGCCGAAAGGAGGCTGCGATATGCTCAGTTCGGTCGCTAATACAGCAAGTTCAGGCGGATTTTTTGAAGCAGTTACCAATGCGTTCAGCGTTCTTACAATGGGAACAAACATGGTAAGACTTTTGGGCGGACTTTGGACTACAGTTTGGATTGCCCTTGTTTCGGTGTTTTTTTCTATTGTGCTCGGCTTCTTTTTTGGAATGCTCATGATACTCAAAAACCGCGTTGTAAAAGTGATTTGCCGGATTTATCTTGAATTCATGCGAATTATGCCGCAAATGGTTCTGCTTTTTCTTGCTTATTACGGACTTACAAGAATGTTCAATATTTCGTTGAGCGGAGAAGCAGCCAGCATTTTAGTATTCACTTTGTGGGGAACAGCCGAAATGGGCGACCTTGTTCGAGGAGCGTTGGAAAGCGTGCCAAAACATCAATACGAAAGCGGTCGTGCAATTGGATTAACCGAGCGTCAGATTTTCTTTTACATCATCATTCCGCAAACTTTACGCTCGCTCATCCCGTTAAGCATGAATCTCATCACCCGAATGATAAAAACAACTTCCCTCGTCGTATTTGTTGGCGTAATCGAAGTTGTAAAAATAGGACAGCAAATTATAGAAGCAAACCGCCTTACCGTGCCAACCGCCAGCATCGCAGTTTATTTTGTAATTTTTATGATGTACTTTTTTGTGTGCTGGATTTTAAGCCTGGCCGCACGATTTATTGAGAGGAAACAGAAGTAGGGAGGGGAAAGCCTTCCCCTGGGCTCAGCCCTTACGGTCTTCGCCCACCCCTTCTAGCGGGGGGAAAATATTTGCCAGTTTTTGCTATGCAAAAACTGGCAGCACGAGTAGAATATGCTAAAAAAAGCACAGAAACTTGCGCCCCCCGCAACGCCCCCGACTTAAGGAGATTTTATGGCATTACTAGAACTTAAAAATATACATAAAGAATTTGATTCAAACGTAATTCTCAAAGACCTTTCTTTAAATGTCGAAAAAGGCGATGTAATCGTAATCTTGGGCCCATCAGGTTGTGGAAAATCTACTTTGCTGCGTTGTATAAACGGGCTCGAAACTATACAGGGCGGCGAAATTTTGCTCGATGGCGAAGTAATTTCTAACCGAAAAAAGGATATGCACTTAATCCGCCAGAAAATCGGGATGGTTTTTCAAAGTTACGATTTGTTCCCGCATCTTACAGTAATGAAAAATCTTCTTTTGGGACCAAAACATGCCCACGACCTCAACTTAAACATGGACGAAGTTCAAAAAGAAGCAGAAATGTGGCTTGAACGGGTTGGGCTTGCAGATAAAAAAAATGCTTATCCGCGTCAGCTTAGTGGCGGTCAAAAACAGCGTGTTGCAATTGTAAGAATGTTGTGTCTTCATCCCGAAGTTATGCTTTTTGACGAAGTTACCGCCGCTCTTGATCCGGAAATGGTTCGCGAAGTTCTTGATGTAATGATGGATTTGGCAAATGACAAAAAAACAATGCTCATTGTAACTCACCAGATGCAGTTTGCCCGTGCCGTTGCCGATAAAATCATTTTTATGGACGGCGGCGAAATTGTAGAAACCGGTACTCCTGAAGAATTCTGGACAAACCCAAAAACCGACCGCGCTAAAAAATTCCTTGCCAATTTTGAATTTGAAAAACGAAAGTAAACGGTTGCCGCGAAAAAGAAACTCCTGCGGATAGTTTGTTTTTTTCTAAATTATGATGAATACCGTCCGCCGCGAGCATGGAACAGCGGCGCAGCCGGCCACCGCAACGAAGTGAGGAGGCTGACCGTTAGGGAACTGTGGAACGCGAGTTGGTGTTGCGACCCGGCTGAATAATGAATTAGCCTAAATTTCGAGTTTTGAAATTCAGTGGCTGTATCAAAAAAAACGGCTTCCAGTCGTGAAAACAACTTATCGAAACCGCAGGCTCGTCTGCTACACGCATTTTGTGCTTGTAATTATATACGTTTGCTGCTTACGCAGCAGCACAAAATGAGTGTTTTCGTAAGCCGTTTCACTCCTTCGCGTCGTTTTTTACAATATCTGGAAATTTTCAAAACTCGAAATTGAAGCGAATTACAATAAATCTTAATTTTTATCTAATTACCTATTGACATAGTAGGTTTTAAGCGTTATAAATATCCCATCACGTGAAAAATAACAACTACGAGGTATTTATATGAGAAAATCAATTATTAAAATTACAGCAGCTGCATTGCTCGCTTTTGCAGCTCTTCCACTTAGTGCTAAACCTAAATTCCGCACTGTAGATCAGATTAAAAAGGCAAAAACAATTAAAATTGCAGTTTTCAGCGATAAAAAACCATTTGGCTATGTTGATGAATACGGTAAGTATCAGGGTTACGATGTTTATTTTGCAGAACGCATTGCAAAAGACCTTGGTGTAAAAGTTAAGTATGTTCCTGTTGAAGCTGCTGCCCGCGTAGAAGTTCTTCAGACTGGAAAAGTTGACCTTGTTCTTGCAAACTTTACAGTTACTCCGGAACGTGCAGAAAAAGTTGATTTCGCCCTTCCATATATGAAGTGTGCTCTTGGTGTAGTTTCTAACGAAACAAAAGATTACATCACTGATGTTGAACAGCTTAAAGGTAAAACTTTGATTATCAGCAAGGGAACAACAGCAGAAACTTTCTTTACAAATAATTATCCAGAAGTAAATCTTTTGAAGTTTGACCAGTATTCAGAAGCTTACAACGCACTCTTGGATGGCCGTGGAGTTGGACTTTCTACAGATAACACAGAAGTTCTTGCCTGGGCAATCGAAAATCCTGGTTTTGCAGTTGGAATTGATTCTTTGGGAAGCCTTGATACAATCGCTCCAGCCGTTACAAAAGGAAACGAAAGCCTTCTTAAATGGTTGAATGATGAAATCGTAACTTTGGGAAAAGAAAACTTCTTCCACGCTGACTACGAAGCAACTTTGCGTGCAGTTTACGGTGCTAATTCCGATGCCGACGCTTTGGTTGTAGAAGGCGGAAAACTTTAATAATTTATCTTATGCTTGCTTATATGCTTGTCATTGGGTATATAAGCAGGTGTATAACTCAAAAAAAATTATACTAATTGAAAGATCTTCTTTTTCTTCTTCTTACTAGATGAAAAATCATCACCATAACATATTTCGTAATCTGAATATTTATTTAAAAATTCCTGCTTATCACCAACACCTAATTCTTCAAAAATAATTTTAAGCCTGTTTTTAACAGAGCCTATAGACATTTGAGAATTTAAGGCTAGTGCTTCATATTTTTCACCATTTTGTATTGCTGATAGCCATTTTGCATCTCGTTTTATTAATTTAGGGAATTCTTTTAAATCAAGTTTATAATTTGAAACGTTTGTTTCAAAGATATCAAATGTATAAACCTGAAGAAAAAATAAACATAAAAAGAGAACAAAAGAATATGCTATTTTTTCAAAAAGGCAACTAAAGAATATATCTTTCCCGAATCTTATCTCAGTGAGAATTAAACCAATAAAAAAGATAAACACTATTGTTTCTTTTATTTTTTTATGGCTATTGAACGTTCCTCTTGCATGGAGCAATATTATTGATAAACCATACATTAATATTCCAATGTTGTTTTGTGGATCAAATATTATAATTGTTGCACCATACAAAAAAGAAACAAGCGATAATATTCCTATTTTTGTCGGAAATAATATTAAAAGAAAAAATAATATTATTGAAATACAATTTATAACAAATGAAAAAAATTCTAATTTAGAATTTATGAAATTTCTGAATCCACAAATT
>CAMOWQ010000018.1 GCA_946628495.1 uncultured Treponema sp.
ATGACCGTTTTTCTTGATGTTAAACGAACTGCAATGTGGACAAGAAACTCCGTTTTCTGCTTTCTTGGACAAAAGAAAATCCTCGAATCCGTTGTAGTTGTAATCAAGGGATTTAAGGAATTGTTTTACGGAGTTTAGGTCTGCTTTGGAAAGTGTCTTTAATGTCTGGAAAAGTTCGCTTAATGTCATACACTTTATAACATAGTGTGAATTTCCAGAACGTCAATTAAAAACAACACTTTTTACGGACATAGCCAAAAATAAAAGCATCAGATGTTTTTAAGTAAGAATATAATACGGCTGGTTATCTATGGAAAAAATCAAATCACCTTATAAAACTGCCTTTTATCATCTTCCTGGACTTTTTGAATTTTATGAATTCTACCGCATTTTTCTGCCTCTTTTCCGCGAACATCGCGAATGGTTTTATGACTGGTGTGATATCGGTTCAATTTACGGTGCCCCCGAAGGCTGTTTGTGGGGTGGCGGGAGAACTGGTTCTGGTAATGCGGATGCAAAATCTGTTTTTTCTTTGATGAAAGAATATGGAATTTCTGCAAGGCTTACGTTCAGTAATTCACTGCTGCAAAAAGAACATCTGAACGATAAAAAATGCAATGAACTTTGTGCTTTGCTTGCGAATGCTTATAAAGATGGCGGTGTGCAAGGAGAGTGTCGCGGCGGTGTTATTGTTTATTCACCCCTGCTTGTTGAGTATCTAAAAATCAATTTTCCAGAACTTTATCTTGTTTCTTCTACAACAAAAGTTCTTACTGGTTTTGATGATTTTTGTTCGGAACTGGATTGCACTGATTTTAAGTATGTTGTTCCAGATTTTCGTTTGAATAAACGTTTTGAAGATTTAGAAAATCTATCTCCGTTTAAAAAAGATAAAGTTGAATTTTTGTGTAATGAATGCTGCAGCTTTGAATGTAAGGCACGAAAAGCCTGTTATGAAAATGTAAGCCGTAAAAATCTGGGAGAAGATGTTTCCGAACATAAATGCAGTGCTCCAGATGGCGATAAGGGCTATAGTTTTGCAAGAGCGATGAAAAATCCGGGATTTATTGGTATTCAGGATATTCAGCAGAAGTATCTTCCAATGGGATTTTCGAATTTTAAGATTGAAGGCCGCGGACTTGGAAGTGCAATGGTTTTTGAATTTCTTCTATATTACATGACAAAGTCTGAATATCAGATTGAATTAAGGGAAGCGGTTTATTTAGATTCAATGCTTGATTTATTTTAAATTGTTTTAATCTGCACCGTAAGTCATTTGCGTTTACAGAATTATTCCTCGTGATGTTTTTATTCTTTTTGCAAAGTGTTTTACAATATGGTATAAAACCGCATGAAATAGTATAAAACTGCAAGAAATGTAATGAAACGGACATTAAAACATTATAATGTAAATTATGTTGACCTTTTCTAGGGATTTGTATAGTCTGTTGTGAAATTTTACTTAATAAAAGTCTATTTATTATATAGTAAAGGTTTTTATAATGCATTACAAATTCAAATGTTTACTCGTTTTTTTACTTTTTTTTAATATATCGTTGTGTGCTGAACAGAGCAGCACTTCTTTTTTTTCTATACCAGATGAATTTTCTACATCAAATTTATTTCTGGAAGCCGGCGGCGGTTATTGTGCTCCAATCCGTTTTTTCAATCAGGGCATAATTCCAATGACTGGTAATGGATTTCATTTTCTTACTGGTGTTGGCTACAATTGGGACGGATGGCTTTTTGCAGTTACTGCAAGTCATGACAGATGGAGTGAAGGTCTTGAAAAACAAGGACTTATGGAAAACTTCAGGACTAATATTGTAGAATTCAGAGTAAGAAGAATTATTTCTGAACAGAATATCAGTTTTCTTCCATCATGGTTCGAAATTATTCCAGGTTTTGGACTTGGCGGCTATTTTATTTCTACAGATTATTATCCTTCTTTAAGAGCCAAGCAGGAAGGTAAATTAAAATCAATCGGATGGGGAGATGCAGGAACAAACTGTTTTTTCTATCGAATTTCTTTTGAATTAGCATTTCCTTTTGGACGGGAAGTTTTAATTCCGTTTGTTGGTTGCGATTATAATGCATTTTATGATGAAAGTATTGGCGGCGGTTTTGCAGGCTATGGTACAGTTTATTTAGGATTGAGGTTTTATCCATTTAACATAAGAAATAATACAAGCAGTGTCAAAAAAGACAAAGATTTTAATAATAAAGAAGACGTTGCTGTATTTAAAAATTCTTATGATGATTTTATGCAGGATAATCCAGACGAACCGGAAACTGATGACAGCACAGATGAAAATTCTGAGGATGAAGCAATTGAACAGGAAGTTGACATTGCATCTTGGGGTGAACCAGAGGCAAGTTTGCAAATAACACCGGATTTTGATTTTACTCCAGACGGAGATGAGGTTAATGATGAAGCAATTATTGTTCCGTCAGTAGAATATCTTCAGTATCCACCAAAAAACTGGAATATCAAGATTTATGACAGGCAGAATCATTTAATCCGCACTTTCTCTGATGAAGGTTCTCTTCCAGAATCCATTACCTGGGATGGAAAAACTGACGACGGAGAAAATCTTATTTCAAAGAACCTTTATACAGCAAGACTTACTGTAATTCCAGACGATAGGGATATAGAAAGAACTTCTGTAAATCAGCTTGAAGCAGAAGATACTGTAGAAACTGGAATTCTCTTTATGGAAATTATTCCGGAAAAGCAGTGGAAAATTATTGTTAATACAATTTATTTTGACCCGGACAGAGCAACCTTTAATAAGATTTCCGCAGAACAGAGAAAAGCCAATACTGATACACTTGACAGCATAGCCTATCAGCTTAGTTTGCGTGAAAACGTAAATGTTGTTGTTCAGGGATATGCAAACAATGTATCAAACACAGAACGCGAAAATATATATGAACTTATTCCTCTTTCTCAGTTAAGGGCAAACACAATCATGGAGCTTCTTATTCAACGGGGAATTGATTCTTCTATTCTGGAATCCGAAGGCCTTGGCGGAGCAAATCCAATTGCTGCATGGGAAGACCGTGCAAACTGGTGGAAAAACCGTCGTGTAGAATTCATTGTTACAAAAATAGACGAAGCTGAATAATAGGGGTGTTGAATATGAATAAGCATTTTCATTTTTATGTGGGAATTTTAGTTTTATCTTTTGTTTTTCTTTTTGCATCATGTTCAAATCTTTTTTTGAATGTTTTAAATGGCAATGGAGAATTAAAAACTGGCGATGACTCTCTTCTTGCTTATGAGCAGGGTGGTTCAGAACTGACGAGCGGACTTGCAGTAATAAAGGCTTCGGATAAAGAGCATAACCAGATTCATTATGTTAATGGGCAGACTGAATATTTTGTTGGTAAAGTTCCTGATTCTTATGCATCTGTAGAATCGGTTTCTGTAAATTATTCAAACGGAACAGAAACAACGCTTCTTGGAATTGACGACCCTGTTGAATTCCGCTGCTTTAATAATGATAAAAATGCAAAAATTGAATGGAGTGCCGTTCAGACTTGGGAATATGTCCCGGAAACAAAAGTTGTTACCAGAACAGATGCTGATGGAAATAAAGTAAAATATACCGGAATTTCTGGACAAACAGCAAATAAACTTGAAGTTCAGAAAAATGTTCCGCTTGTTTCTATAACATCTGTTTCGGGAAATTATGTAAAATCTGATTTGCCTTATGGTGTTACTGTTGTTACCTGTAAGATTATTGCTGATGACGAACAGTATTTTACGGAATACAAAATCATCCTTACAAAAGAATATATATGTACTCATGCACAGGCAGAAGATCCTAGCAATGTTACCGATCACGGACTTATTGTTATAAAGGCAAGTGCTCCTGAAAAGAATGCAATTGCATATTCAAGTACAACTTATGAATATGAAGTAGGTGATTCCACAGGCAACGATAAATCCGTAGACCTTACAGGTCGCGATGACCCTGTTATCTTTAAGTGCTACCTTCTTGATAAAAAGGCAGAACTTTCATGGAGTGCTGTTCAGACAAAAGAATTTGTACCTGTATGGGATGCAAATAAAACGGGTATAATTTCACAGTCTCTTAAAGCGTTAGATACTCCTGTTGAATTTGCATTTATTAAGGCCGATGAAAACGTGCCTGATTCATCAAAGCCGTTTATGCAATATGTAAATGCCGCAGAAAATAATGTTCTAAAATCTGATTTGCCTTATGGTGTTACAGAAGTAACGGCAAAAATTACAGCTCAGAACGAAGATGAAAACGGAGAACTTGTTACTTTCGAAACTGAATATAAAATTAAGCTTACAAAACGATACATTATAACAGCCGGTAGAGAAAATCTTCAGGTTGAAAATGTAAATACATCGGGTCTTTCTGTTTATGCCAATACTGCAGAAAGCCTGATTTCATATTCTCCGACAGTTTTAAATTATACAGTTGATAATTTAACAGGTGCTAATGATCCTGCTGTAATTAAATATATTCCAGAAGAATCTGTATTTACGAATATTGAATGGAAAGCAGTTCAGACTCATGCCTATAATGCAAGTTTTTCTGAAATTACAACTGCAGGCGGCGTAACCTATACAATTCAGAAAAGCGGAAAATTTGAAGAACTCAGTACAAAAACCGACTTAATTGCAGAAAAAATCCTTGCTGTTTCAACAGAAGGCGAAATAAATCTTTGTACTGGAAATCTTCCATATGGAATAACCGTTGTTTCTGTAAAGGCATCTTCAACTGCAGAAAAGACTTCTACAACATACACAATTACTTTAAAAAAGAAGAGAATTGCAACACAGATAAACATTGTTAGTGGAGACGAAAATCTTTCTACAGTTACAGAAAGCGGGCTTGTCGCATTAAGTGCCAAAGACGATTATTCTATAAATCATATTGCATACAAGGCAGCGGTAAAAGATTATACGCTTAACGTAACTCAAAAAGATAACGGAACTAACGGTATGAAATTCCGTTGTTACCCTGCTGATTCAGAAGCAAATCTTACTTGGTCAGTAATTCAGACAAAGGAATTTACACCTGTTTATACCTCTAAAACCGAAACTGACGATTTTACAGGTCAGACAAAAACGGTTAAATATATCAGCGGGCAGAACGAAAATGCTGTTTCTAAGGAAGTCTCTTTTGTAAAAACAGCAGGTGCAGAGGGAAATGAAATTACAGCAACTATACCTTATGGTGTAACAAAGGTAATGGCAACAATTTCTTCTGCAAATGAAGCAACTAATGTTTACACAATTACGCTTACAAGAAAACTTTATGATGCTTCTGCTGCTGTAAGTGGAGATGATGATTCTGGTGGAACTGCCTCGCTTCTTAAAGAACTAAAAGTAGAAATTAAATCTGGAAGCCAGAAATCAAATGCTGTGCTTGAACCGGATTTTACTCCTACAACAAAAACTTATACTCTTAAAGTAGACGAAACAGCAGACGAAATTACAATTGATGCAATTGCAGAAGCGGTTGGCGCTGAAATATCAAATTTGAATGTAATTACTAAATACGGAACTGTTCCTGCTGTAAATGGCATGGTAACACCTTTGCTTGGTGGTTCTTCAAGAATTTCGTTTACGGTAACAGATGAATCTACTGTTTCAAGAACCTATTCCATTTATGTAGAAAAACCGGAAGATGGAGATACTTCTTTGTCTTCATTTACTTATACTCCACAGTCTGGTTATGAAAATGGTGTTGACGGTTTTGTGTTTGCAGCAAAAGATAAATATAAGGGTGCGGAAGCATCTGCTGCTTCTAAATATGCAATGCTTCTTGAAGCATCCAGCAGAGTTGATGTAAGCAATGTTCAGTTTACTGCAACTCCAAATAACAGACGTACAAAGGTCAGTTATGGTATTTCAGATTCAGAGACAACTTTGCCAGTAAGCTGGTCTTCGGACTTCTATAAATCTGATGTAAAAAAATACAGCGTTGATATTACAGATGGTGACGCTGTTAATATTGTAAAATATCTTTGGGTAAGAACAGTAACCGATGATTATTATCACAAATTGAGTACAGGCGGTTATGAAACTACAAAACGAAGCGATGTTCTTTATCATAAAGTAAAGATTACAAAAGCCGGCAGGTTGAATACAAATCTTGCAGAAATGTATATTACAGCCGAGTACGAAAATCTTGACAATGCAGGAAAGAACGTTACAAAGAATCTTATTTCTCTTCCTGCACAGAACAAAGTTGGATATACAGTTCCGCTTGAAAAGACTCTTAATTTGAATGATGGAATTACAACTTTTGCAGATAAGCTTACATTTAAATTCCGTCCGCTTGATAAAGATGCAACTGTTACTTACACGGCAGAAAATACTAATCACGTTGTAAGTGAAAATACAGAGTTTACAGGTTATGCAAAAGACCCTGTTCAGCTTTCACCTGCAGTCTATAGAGATTCAGAAGGTTATTATTCTTTCTCTATTGGAGAAATTGCCGGCGGAACATCATCAAGAAAAGATCTTCCTAATGGAACTACAAAAGTAACAATCTGTGGCGTAACATATCTTTTTGTTAAACCTGACTTAGATACAGTTTCTCAGAAAGTAACAGCAGGTTCTGGACAGGGAACTGTTTCAAAACCGTGGGAATTCTATATTTATCTTTCAAACAGTGTTACTAGTCTTGAAATGAACCTTACTACAACTCAGCAGAACGAAACAATTGAATTTGATTCATGCGAACAGACAGCTGGTGTAAATGGTTCTGTTGTTTCTGGTACAAGACAGGATGCCGGATGTACACTTCATCATTATAATACTGCTTCCGGCGAAAATATTGTTCTTTGGAAACTTCTTGTAGGAAATGCAGCAGAAAGTGTTGAGTATTACAATAAAATTGGTGAATTAAACACACTCGCTACAGAAATTCCTGTTGGAACTACAACACTTAGATTTACAGTTTATAATAACGAAAGAAGAAATCATGAAACTTATACTTATTATATTATCCGCGAAGCAGCAACAGAATCTCGCTTAAAAACTCTGAGCCTTGCCGGAAAAACTCCTTCTGGATTTACTTCAAACCTTATAGCAGCAAGTGACAGTACAACTTTTGCGTATAAGTGTGTAAATCATTATTACAACGCAAAAACAAAAGCATACGAAGAAAAATTCCCGCTGGATGCCGCTGAATTTAAAATTGCCGCAAGTGCAGTTTCTGCAGATGCAAGTATTAAAATAGAAAAATCTCATTCGAATAAGACTGTAATTTCAGAAGCAGATGCAGTTAACAGTATCACTAATTCTGAATATTTATGGGATAATTATTCGGACGTTACAAATGGAACTGGAATCGGTTCTGTAGAAGCAAAATATCAGTTTACGCAGGCAGATGCAGGAATTGTTGCATTCAGAGTAACGGTAACTTCTAATTCGGTAGATTTATCATCATCAAGTTCGCGACAGTATTATATGTTTGTTTATGTTCAGGCAGATAAAACTGCTCAGATTGATAATATTTCTATTGTTCAGAAGGGAAACAATACAGATTTATCTGCAAACCGTATGGACCGCACTATTTTGGGTAATGCATTTGCTCCAAAAACTACAACTTATTCAGATCTGTATGCAAGCTTAAATTACACTGGCGATATAGTTGTTGCCGCAACTCCTTACGAAAAGGCACGGCTTATCACTGATGAACAGACTGGTATAAGCAGAAAAAAGAATGGTGTTGTAACAAATTCTCTTACTTCTGATGAAGTTGAACTTTCTGCTGATGGAAAAACATTTACAATTCATGCAGACAAATACCTTGAACATCTTGGTGAAAGTTATGACATTGTTTATAAAGTTCAGGCTCAGGACGAAACTGTAGAACCTGTATTGTACAAATTAACTGTTACAATTCCTGAATATACAACCGTAACAGAAACTTCAACCAGAATTAATTCTTCAACCTATGAATACAAAGTGCCAGCTTCAAAAGATAAGGCTCTTGGTTATAGATTTGGTTCTGTTTTTGCAGATACAGGATCGGCAGCATATCTTTCAGGACAGTTTGGCGGTATTGATATAATTGGTTCTACAGAGGCAACAAATGCTAATGCTGAATGGTACGAAAGCAGTTTTGCAAGTTCAGGCTTGCAGTTTGTTATTGATGTAGACGGCAAAATTTATGGTGTAGAATTAGGCAGTGACGGAAAATCAAAAGGTTTCTATGAACTTAATGTAAATGGAAAAACTTCTGAAAAATGTACGGCTGCAAATTCTCCTGCTGTAGAACTGACGGTACACCCGACTTTTGTATATGAAGATGAAACTCCATATTTGAACCTTAATCTTTCTGTCGCAAACAATACAGGAAAATCCGTTAAGCTTGGCGGTGTTATTGATACACTTGTCGGTAAGGTTGCAGATTCAACAGACGTTACAAATGACTCTGTAAATGTTGTTCAGACAAACAATGGTTTTGCAATGAATGGAAGAGGATACTATTTTGCGGCAATCTTAAAGAATGCATATCTTGTAGATGCTGTTGATAAAATATGGTACGGTCCATACGATGGTGCAAACTTCATAAATAAAGTGTTTGACTCAGCTGCTGTCAGCGGACTTTCAACAGGAGAAGACAGTTCTGCAACATTCAGCTGGAATCTTGGAAGTGAAACTTCTTATACAAAGACAATCCGCTTTACAATGGGGTCGGGAGAATATTCACACTAGGATTTCTTAGATTATAAAATAAAAAATTCCTTTGTAAAAATTGTGATTTTTCTACTATAATAAATATAACAATTTATTAATCACAATTTTACAGGGGAATTACTACATGTCTGACTTAGCAAGAATTATCAGCATTGCATCTCTTTTTTTTCTGTCATTCTTTTGCTTCCAGGTTGGAATATTTTTGTGGTCTGGACATAGACTAAAACAGAATGGCAGAAGAACTCTTATTTTTATTGAATTCTTTACTGGATTTTTACTTCTGTTCGATGCACTTGCATATTATTATCGGGGAAATACTACTGTAACCGGTTATTATATGGTTCGACTGTGTAATTTACTGGTTTTTATATCTAATTATTCAATCGCATTTTTATTTTGTTTTTATACCTGTGAATTTATAAAACAATCCCGTTTAAGTTTATCGCTCATTTTTCATCCAAAATCTTCTATAAATAATGGTATTCCTGTGCAGCTTTTTATTGTTCTTTTGTTATGTCTTACAGGAATCTGTCTTATAATCATCAGTCAGTTTACAAATCTATTTTATTATTTTGATGATAATAATATTTATCACAGAAATACGTTTTATCCTGTAAGCATTGTTTTCGGGTTTTTGCCAGGCCTTATTACATTTACAATACTTTTGCAGAATAAGAAAAAACTTGCGACAAATGTTTTTGTTTCGCTATTGCTGTATTTTATGCTTCCGTTAATCGGAGTCGTTTTGATTCTTCTTGTTTATGGTTTTTCGTGGATTAATATTGCACTTGGATTCGGAGCACTTCATCTTTTTTATTCTTCCATAAAATTGATGGAGCTCGAATTTTATTCAGGTGAACGTGCCAATACCGTTATAAATCCTGCCTATAAAACGGAAATGTCTTCAACTGTATCGCGAAAAAGGGTTGTCAGAAATCATTTCTGGCAGACTGTTTCTGTAAGTCTTGGAGGAATTCTTTTAATTCTTCTGATTGTTTCTATAAGGGGAATTTCTCTTCCGGAAAAAACACTCACGATTGAAAATCCGTATTCAGAAAATGATGTTTCAAAACCGGTTTGCATAACTTTTGTGCGTAATGCAGATAAACATTGGGTAGACGGAGAAGATCCTGACAGAACCGGTGCTCAGTACGACGGTATTATTTTTAACAACATGAGCAGTACAATCATCACAGACTGGAATTTCTCTATTTATGTTCCGGACGGATGTTCTGTAGATCCAGGTCCTTGGAACGGAACTTTCGAACTTTTAAATAATGCCTTAAATGTAAAAAAGCCTCATAAAGATGATGCAGAAAACATTCACGGTGAAGATTTTTACACAATCACACCGTTAAAAACACTTGGTTTTGGCTGCATTATGTATACTCCTCATGATTACGAGCCGCTTTCTCAAAAAATTGTTTTTTCGTATTCAAGTATTCTTAAGCCACTTACAAATACATTCTTTGATATTATACTCTGCATTCTTTTTGTTATTTTTATTATTTCAACGACAATCATGCTTCTGGAAGGAAAACTTATCCGTGTAGAAGAAGAAAATAAAAAACTTGAAAGCATAGTAAAGGAACGTACAAAAGAACTTGAAGCCGAAAAGAACCGTTCAGAAAGTCTTCTGTTAAATATTCTTCCAAAAGAAATTGCAAAAGAACTTACTGCACATCCCGACAGCATTATAGCTAAGGAATATCCGAATGTTACCGTGCTTTTTACAGATATTGTCGGTTTTACAAAAATAAGCGGCGAAATGAGCGCGGAAGAAGTTGTTACCATGCTTAATAGAATGTTCTCTATGTTTGATGAACGTGCCCAGCGGGAAGGAATAGAAAAGATTAAAACAATTGGAGATGCCTATATGGCTGCGGCAGGACTTACACAGAATTGTAATAACGACGGTGCTGCCAGAATGATTCGTTTTGCAAAAGGTCTTGTTGAAGATGTAAATACTTTTAATGCAACTTCAGACATAAAACTTCTGCTAAGGCTTGGAATAAATTCAGGTCCTCTTGTAGCAGGCGTAATTGGAAAAACAAAATTCATTTACGATATCTGGGGCGATACAGTAAATGTTGCAAGCCGAATGGAAAGCACGGGAGTTCCAATGAAAATTCATGTAACGGAAACTACAAAAGCCCTGACAGAAAACCTTTTCCAGTACAGCGAAAATACAGAAGTCGATGTAAAAGGAAAAGGTGTAATGAAGAGTTATTTTTTGTAGACATGTTGAGAAGAAAAATTGAACTTCTGAGAATATTATCTTCCAGATTTTTCACATTGAACTGTGAAACTACTTTTGTGTAAGCCTGAAAATGTTTTCTTCTGGAAGATAAACAATACCTTCGTTGTTTTTTTCTAATGGATATGTGCCTTTTAAAAAATATTTTTCCAGCAGATTGATGTAATACTGTGTAACACCGTCATCCGGGCATTCTTCAAAAATAAGCGAAAATTGTTGATAGGCCTGGTTGTATTCTTTTTTATCAAAGGCATCTTTTGCTTTATTCCAGCGGTTAATGTAATCGCTGAGATTTTCATCAATAATAAGTTCATACAACTGAACGGGAGTTTGAATATTCACAACCTGCACTCTGTCGAGTTTACGAACTATAAACGGCATTGTCGAGGAAGGCATTTTTGAAGATGGCATTTTAGACGTCCGCCCGGTATTGTCATAATTTTTCTGTAGATATTGATATGTAAATTCACTTATGATGATTCCGCCTGTATTGTAATGTTTGTTTACGCCTTCCAGCCTTGAAGCAAGGTTTACGTTATTTCCCATCATCGTGTAATTTTTTTTGTTTTCCGAACCAAAATAGCCTGCAATCATCTCGCCGCTGTTTATCCCGATTCTTGTAAAAATTGATTTTTCGTTTTTTATCATAAGCGTAAAGGCATCGTATAAATCCTGCTCCATATTTGCAGGCTTTGTCCCGGCTGCTGTCTGCTCTATAAAATCGTTCATGCTTTTTTCGGCAAGCTTCATTTTTATTGCTGCCCGGCATGCCCGCTGTGCGTGGTCATTCATTTTCACGGGAGCGCCAACAAGAGCGACAATTGCATCACCTTCATATTTATCTATTGTTCCATGTTCCTGAATTATGATTTCGGACATTACCGTAAAGTAGTAATTTAACAGGGAGCCGAGCTGCGGTGGAGAAAGCAGTTCACTGAAAGAAGAAAATTTTCGTATGTCGGTAAAAATAGCAGTCATTTCGTAAGATTTGCCGCCGAGCGTAAACGATGAAGGATCATTTATAATCTGATTTACAACTTCCTTAGAAAGGCACTGGCTGAATGCTGTTTTGATGAATCGTTTCTGTTTGCCTTCTACCGACAGTTTGAACGAAATGTTTACGATAAGTGTAAGCAGATAGGCAAAAAGCGGAGCCGTTAAAATAAGCCAGTAATTTTGAATAAAAAGAATGTAGGGGAGTCCTATAAGGATTGCAAGTCCAGCGGTAATTCCAAGAGTAAGGCATACTGCCATTTTGCGGGTAGAATTTCCCAAAAAAGCAAAGGCAATTGTAAGGGATGCAAGAATTGTAGCTGTAAAAATCCACAGACAGTTGATTGTATCAGGCAATTTCTTTATAAAACTGTTTGTTAGAAAATTGTCGAGCGTTGTAATATGAACTCCAACTCCCGGGAAAACCTGTGATACCGGGGTAGAACAGATATCAAAAATACCTGGCGCGTAATAGGCAATAAAAATATATAAATCATCAAAATCTTCAGGAGAAAAAAGAGGTTTTCTTCCTGCCTGCATATCATAATAACTGGAAAGAATGTCTTTTGCCGAATACGGAAAATAATCATTAAGGCTTTTCTGATAGCGGAGATAAACAGTGCCGTCGGATTGTAACGGAATATTCGAAACATCCGGCTGATTTCCATGCATATATAAACCTGCCATGCCAAGACTTGGATAAAACCTGCCGTTAATCTGCGAACCGATAATGCTTCGTCTGATTACATCATCGTCATCCATTGAGCTTGTAATATTTCCAAGCATTGCGGCATTTTGCCTGATGATTTCTACCGGTTCCAGCATTTTACAAATATCGTCTTTCTGCGCTTCCTTGTTGTCTAAGTCCGTACAGTATGCGGTTTGAATAACACATCCGCTTTTCTGTTCTGCAAGTGCAAAGGCAAAATCATCGTTTTCGCCATAGAGCGACGGTTCAGAAAAGATTATATCAAAAGCAATGGATTCAGGTTTTCCACCCGAAAGAAAATTTACAATGTCTGCGTAGACCTGTCTTGGCCACGGCCATGCCCATCCGTAGTTTTCCTGCGCCCAGTCTATGCTTTTCTGGTCAACTACAATAAGCGCAATGTCATCACACGGAAGTTTATATTTTGCGGCAAACTGCATACGCATGTCATAAGTTTTATTTTCAGAAAATGAAAAAAAGCCTGCCGTATATAAAATTGCCGAAACAATCATGCATACGGCCGAAATTATTATGTTGTGCCGTAAATTGTTACTCCGTAAATTCGAAATAGATTTCAAAACGCCGTCTCCTGATTTCTTTGCCCCTGCATCTTATAACCGTCCGCGAAAGCTGTTTATTTGTCTTCTTTATTCTTAGTTTTGGATCAGGATGTGTTTTAAGCCAGCCAAAATCTTCCAGTTTTCGATTGCGGTTTTCTTCGTTTGCATCGCGGATTAATTCCAGAACATTAATCATTTCGGAAGGATCGTAACCTGCATCATTCATAAGCTGCAAGGCTTTTTTGTCGGCTTCCAGTTCCTGTGCCTGAGAAAATCCCGAAGAAATAAGGGTATCTACAATTTCGCCCTGAATATCATTAAGAACTCCAAGAACTTCCATGGAAACTGTAGAGCCGATGTAATTTGCAAAACTGTCATCTGAACTGCGTTTTCCGTCATAATAAACCATCTGGGCCGCGGTAAGGGTGTTCAATGTCGCTTTAGAAATTCTGCTTGTGCGGATTGCCTGAATGCTGTGTTTAAGCTGAATATGGGCAATTTCGTGAGCAAGAACTGCTGCAACGGCATCTTCTGATTTTGTACAGTCAAGCATTCCCCGGCTTATAAAAATATGCCCTGAAGGAGTAGACATTGCATTTATTTCAGGCGTATCAAGAATTGCAACTCTGTATCCATGATAAAGATACGGAACTTCGGAGTTTATCGTCATTGCAGAACAGATTTTATTAAGATATGCAGTTTTTTCCGGTTCATCATCGTACAAAGGGTATTTCCTTAAAAGTGATGCCGCAACGGTTCTGCCGATATGATATTCAAATTCCGGCGTAAAAGATTCTGTTGCTTCTACGATGGAATAAAGGCTTTTTTCAATTGCATCTTCCATCTGACGATGACGGCTGTGTCTTCTGAATGAATGTGGCATAAAAAAATCAATTTCATCAAGCGAATCATAACTTTCCTCATCGCCAAAATCTGTTGAAGTACAGGCGGTAAGAACAAGCGCTGCCGAAAAGATGAGCAGAAAACTCAGAATGTGCATTGAACGCTGAGATGTCATAAAACGCAGTGCAGGCATATTCTGCGTGAATTTTTTCAAAGAAAGATTTTTCAGAAGTGTAAGAAGTGATTTTTTCATTCTTCACCTCCGAGAAAAAGGTTTCCTTCTGTAATAAAATCAACGGTTTCAGCTTCGCTTATTACAGTTTCTTCTAATTTATCTAAAATTTTAAAGTCAAGATTTTTATTTTCTGAGTATGCTTTTTCAATTTCGGAATCCATGCCTTCTCCAAAACCTTTTCCTGCAAGCGCAATCTCTTTTGTGTCAGCAGAAACTGCCATAGGTTTTTCGTTGAGTTTCTTTTTTGTCATGGCAGTTTTCGAAATCCAGCCGGTGAATGCCTCTTGTTCAGATTCAAAAGAAACTTTAGCCCATTTATCTTTTTCTTCTATAATAAATATCTGAGTTCCATAATCCAGACTTCCAGATTCCTTTGCCCTGAACGAAGGTTTTTCCCTTAAAACTGCCTGCTGAACGGCAATATACATCACCTTTTTTGATTTCGCAAAAAGCGGAATGCAGAAACAAGTGCTTAAAATCACCAATAAAAATAATTTTTGTATACGCATACTCATATATATCCTAACACTTATATTATAACATTTTATTACCATAAAAAAGTTTTTTCCATTAATTGAAGATTTTTTTACATTTCCTAATCTAATTTTCTTGTGTTATAATCGAAACATTAACCTTAAAACGGAGTTGAAGATGAAAGATAACAACAAACTGAATTTGGGCAGATATTTTATAAAATATTCTCCGCTTTATTTTATTGCTTTTGTTGCAATGATTATAGGCACTTTTTTAGATCAGGTTGCACCTTTAATTGTGCAGCACATTGTCGATGATGTTTTGATTGCACATAATATGGAACCTTTTAAAATGCTTCTTCTTGGAATTCTTGGAATTGGTGTTGGAAGATGTATTTTTCAATATGTAAAGGAATTTTTGTGTGATGTCTGCGGTTCTAAAATTGCAAGTGAAATCCGCATAAATCTTTTTGAAAAAATTCAGAGTTTAAGCGCAAACTTTTTTGACGGAATTAATTCCGGCGAACTGATGAGCCGTGTACGCGACGACGTTGATTCAATCTGGAATATTGCAGCATTTATGGCAATCCTTATGGCAGAAGTTGCAGTCCGTGTAATTACGACAATGTTTTTTATGTTCAGGATTAACTGGCAGCTTTCTATAATTCCTATTGTCGGAATGTTTGGAGCCGCTTTTCTTGCAATTAAAATGGAATCAAAGCTCGACACTCTTTTTGGTGATGTTGCGCAGAAAAACTCCGAAATGAACAATACTGCCGCAGAAAACCTTGCAGGTGTACGTACGGTAAAGGCATTTGCTCGCGAAGGATTCGAAATCAACAAATTTCATAAGCATAATCAAAAATATTATGAGCTTAACATTGATTTGTCGCGGGTTTTTGTAAAATACAATCCACTTATTCAGATTATTACAAGAATGCTTTCGGTTATCACGCTGCTTTTAGGCGGTCTTATGGTAATAAAAGGCAATCCGTTTGCTGCCGGCGAAAAACTAACGGTTGGAGAATTGATGGCGCTTCTTGCTTATGTCGGAAATATTGTCTGGCCTATGGAAATGCTTGGCTGGCTTACCAACGGTTTTGCAAGTGCCCGTGCCAGCATTAAAAGATTGAATAAGATTTATAAGGAAATGCCTGACATTAAAGATATGTCGGAATTTAACAGAGAAGGGGATAACAACAAAAAACTCGAAAGCGATATTTCCGAAGCGCTTTTTACCGCTGATGATTTGTCGGGCAATATTAGTTTTGAACACGTTTCCTATTCCTCTGGCGACAGACTTATTCTCGACGATGTTTCTTTTGATGTAAAAGCCGGACAGACTTTGGGAATTATGGGTGCAACCGGTTCTGGAAAAACTACAATCATCAACCTGCTAAAGCGTATGTATGATGTTACGGGCGGTTGTATAAAAATGGACGGTATTGATATCCGCGAAATTCCTATATCGGCACTCAGAAAATCGATTGCCTGTGTAATGCAGGATATTTTCCTTTTCAGCGACACGATAGACGGGAACATCAGGCTGGGGCAGAAAGATACAATGACGCCTCTTGAAGTTCGCACGGCACTTGAAAAATCGCATTCGTCGGAATTCGTAGATAAAATGGAACTTAAGGAACAGACGGTTATTGGTGAACGTGGAGTAGGCCTTAGCGGCGGTCAAAAGCAGCGTATTACAATTGCCCGTGCGCTTGCAAGAAGGACGCCTGTTCTTGTGCTGGACGATTCTACATCAGCATTGGATACCGAAACCGAACACGAAATTCAAAAGGTTTTGGATGATATTACAGGCATGACAAAAATCATAATTGCACACCGAATCAGTGCAGTGCGAAAGGCAGATAAAATCATCGTGCTTGAAAACGGAAAGATTGCCGAAAGCGGAATTCATGAAGAACTTCTTGCAAAAGGCGGTCTTTATAAAGAAACTTACGATTCACAGTATTAGACATAATTAAGAGGGAAGAAGTATGAACAGCTATAAAATTGATGAGGCACAGGTAAAAAAATCGAATTTTGAAACGATGCCGCGCCTTTTTAAATATCTATTAAAATATAAAGGAAGAATTGCCATTGTTTTTCTTATGATGGCATTTGGAACTACAGTTGATTTAATAAATCCTCTTTTAAACGAACGTGCAATTGACAAATATATTATTCCCGGTGACGTTAACGGTCTTGTAAGGCTTGTCATTATCGGTGGAATTTTGAACCTGCTTGTTGTATTTGCAATCCGTATCCGTATGCTTATTATGGCAAAAACAAGCAACAAACTGATTCAGGAACTTCGTCAGGAACTGTACGATCATATTCAGACACTCGACCTTGCTTTTTTTGATTCCCGTCCGTCTGGAAAAATTCTTGCGCGAATTATCGGTGACACAAACTCTCTTAAAGACATAATCGAAAATTCTGTAACAACGCTTATTCCGAATCTTGTTACGGTTATTGCAGTTCTTGTAATCATGCTTGTAAAAAACTGGAAACTTGCACTTGCAGCCTTGTGCAGCCTGCCTTTTATGATTTTTGGAGTTTTCCTTATTTCCATCCGCGCAGAAAAACACTGGAAAGCAAAACGTCAGAAATCTTCGAATATGGCGGCATTTATTAACGAAGATTTGTCAGGAATTAAAATCATACAGAGCTTCAGGGCAGAAAAAGAAACAGACCTCACTTTTAAAGAGCTTGTAAAGGCAGACCGGCAGGAATTTCTGCGTGCCGTCCGCTGGTGCGATGCATTTGGTTCCTGGATTGATTTGTGCTGGAGTGTCGGTACTATGGGACTTTATCTTTGCGGTGTAATGCTGCTTGGCATTGATAATGTTTCAATCGGTACTTATATTGCATTCGGCAGTTACGTCGGTATGTTCTGGCAGCCAATTATGAACCTTAGCAATTTTTACAATCAGTTTGTAAATGCAGCAAGTGGCGCAGAACGAATTTTTGAAATTATTGATACAAAGCCAACTGTTACAAGTCCTGCGGATGCTCCTAAAATGCCTGTAATAAAAGGACATGTAGAATTTAAGGATGTTACGTTCGGCTATGATGACAGCACGGATGTTCTGAAAAACGTAAGTTTTGATGTACGCGAAGGAGAAACGATTGCATTGGTAGGACCGACGGGGGCTGGAAAATCTACGGTGGTTAATCTTATAAGCCGTTTTTATGATATAAAGTCTGGTACAATAGCGATTGACGGTACTGATATAAGGACGGTTAATCTGGAAAGCCTTCGCACTCAAATGGGAATAATGACTCAGGATAATTATATTTTCAGCGGCACAATCCGTGAAAACATTGCTTACGGTAAACTGGATGCAACCGAAGAAGAAATAATTGCTGCTGCAAAATCCGTACATGCTCACGATTTTATAACTGCATTGGAAAACGGCTATGATACAAAACTCACGGCTCGCGGTGGAGAACTGAGTAACGGTCAAAGACAGCTCATTGCTTTTGCAAGAACAATGCTTTCTTCACCGAGAATCCTTATTCTTGACGAAGCAACTTCCAGTATAGATACAAAAACGGAACTTCTTGTTCAGGCTGGAATTGCAAATCTTTTAAAAGGACGTACAAGTTTTGTAATTGCGCACAGACTTTCGACAATTCAGAATGCTGACCGTATTTTTGTAATTGACCAGGGCGGCATTTTAGAAAGCGGAACTCCAGACGAACTTATGCAGAAAAAAGGTGCATATTATAATCTTCGTCAGGCACAGTTTTCTTAATTTTGTATAACGCACCGTAGTTCCTTCTTTTTTCTTGCCTAACCTAAAACCTTAGGTTATAATGAACGAATGAGCAAAAAGACAGAGAATATCTACGGTGCAATTTCCAGTCTTGAACAATTACAGGTAAAACTCGAAACATATAACAAAAACCTTGCAGAGCCAAGCAGGGAGCTGGAAGATATTGCCTTTGAACAATTGCAGCAGATACGAAACCTAAAGCTTTGGATAGATTCTCTGTATCGTTATAACGGTAAATCAACAAGCAACGCAAAGAAAAAAGCAAGTCAGGAAAATGGAAAAAAAGGTGGCCGTCCGCCAAAAGAAATTACTCAGCTAAGACGGCGTTCCGGTGAAATTGATAATGAAATAATTTCTCTGGAGCATGATAAAATTATGGCAATCGATTCTGAATCAGTCAGACAAATCGAGCAGTCAATTGATTGTCTTGCAAAGGAGAAGGAGGAAATTCTGATTAAGCTCTCTGAATGGGAGCAATCTAAAAATATTTTATAGGAGCAACGATTTCTTTATGAAAATTCACACATTTAAAGGTGGTATTCATCCTAAAGAAAAGAAGGAACTTAGTAATCAATGTGCAATACAGACAATTTCTTCTGTAAAGACAGTTACGATTCCTGTTACAATGGGTGGTGCACCTAATACTGCGGTAGTAAAACCTGGTGATGTTGTAAAAAAAGGCCAGTTAATCGCTACCGGAGATAAGTTTATGAATTGTCCTGTTCACGCATCTGTATCGGGAACGGTCAAAAAAATTCAGAATTGCCTTGTAACTGGTAATTCTCAGGTTCCATGCATCATAATCGAAAGTGATGGTTCTGATGAAACTGTTTATATGGAACCGCTTAATCCTTTTGAATGTACAAAAGAAGAAGCGCTTGAACGCATAAAGCAGGCTGGTGTTGTCGGAATGGGCGGTGCTTCGTTCCCGGCACACGTAAAATTGAATCCTCCTAAGGATAAAAAAATTGATTTTGTTCTATTAAATGCAGCTGAATGCGAACCGTATCTTACCTGCGATGAACGAACGCTTATTGAGTCGGCAGATAAAGTGATTGACGGGCTTGCAATAGAACTTCATCTTACCGGTGCAAAAGGAATTATCGCACTGGAAGATAACAAGGCATACATCACCGATTCGCTGAATGCTGAAATTGCAAAACAGGGCTTGTCGGAAAAAATTTCTGTCTGCCTTGTAAAGACAAAATATCCTCAGGGTGCGGAAAAATTCATTGTATCTGCCTGTACGGGTCGCGAAATTCCTTCTGCAAAACTTCCTGCTGATGCAGGCTGTATCATTTCTAATGTCGGTACAGTTTGTGCAATTAGCGATGCTTTCCGTCTTGGAAAACCTGTTGTTGAAAGAACGCTTACAATTTCTGGTGAAGCTGTAGAAAAGCCTGTTAATATCCGCGTGCCGGTTGGAACTGTTGTTTCTAGCCTTATGCCGGAAGTATTTACGTTAAAGGAAAATGCTGCCGTAAAAATCATTTCGGGTGGTCCTATGATGGGGTTTGCAATGTGCAGTGCAGATTTTCCTGTTGCAAAAGGTACGAGCGGTGTTGTTTTCCTTACAGAAAAAGAAACTTTCCTTACCGAAGAAAATCAGTGTATTGGCTGCGGAAAATGTGTTGCAACCTGTGCAATGCATCTTTCACCAGTCTTGATTCTTAGAGAACTAAAAGCAGGCAATCTGGAAAAAGCCAGAAAATTTGGTTTGATGGATTGTATCGAATGCGGTTGTTGTGCTTATATTTGTCCTGCAAATGTCGGTTTAATTCAGAGAATCAGACTTGGAAAAGCTGCAATGCGTAAAAAGATGGCTGATGATAAAGTAAAGGCTGAACTTGCTCAGAAAAAAGCTGAAGCAGAAGCTGCTGCTAAAAAAGATTCGCAGGGAGGTGCAAAATGAGCGATAAAATGTATATTTCTTCAAGTCCGCACTTCAGATTTAACAGTTCTACACGGACAATCATGCTTGCGGTAATAATTTCGCTTATTCCTGAAATAATCTGGGGAACTGTTGTTTTTGGATTCCATGCACTGCTTGCCGTTCTTGTTTCGGCAGCCTGCTGCGTCGGATTTGAATATCTTTTTCAGAAACTAACAAAACAGAAAATCGTAGTTGATAATCTTTCGGCTGTAGTAACCGGCATTCTGCTTGCGCTCGTTTGTCCGCCGGCAGTTCCATTATGGATGCTTATTCTTGGAGATGCAGTTGCAATCATCGTTGCAAAGGGCATTTTTGGAGGAATCGGTTCTAATGTGTTCAATCCGGCTCTTACCGGACGTGCGTTTATGATTATCAGTTTTCCTGCTGCAATGGGAGCCGGATGGATTATTCCAAAAACAGCACACGAACTTGATGCAGTTTCCTCTGCAACAGCTCTTGCAAGAATTTCTGCAGGAACATTTACATCAGGCGACGGTTTATACTTAAAATATTTTCTTGGAAACAGGGCAGGTTGTATCGGCGAAGTTTCAATCCTTTTGATATTGATTTCTTTTGCATTCCTGCTTTTGTGCCACATAATCGACTGGCGTGCTCCTGTTGCAATGGTTGCAACCGTTACTGTTTGCACTTTGATTGCAGGCGACAATCTTCCAATGGCACTTTTAGGCGGTGGATTGATGTTTGGTGCAGTTTTCATGGTTACAGATTATTCTACTGCGCCTGTTACAAAACCTGGACGTCTTGTATTTGGTGCAGGCTGCGGACTTATAACATTCTTAATCAGAAAATTCGGCGGATATCCTGAAGGTGTTATGTTCAGCATCCTTATTATGAATTCAGTAGCTCCGTTCCTGAACAATCTTTGTGTCCGCAAATACGGATACGGTAAAAAAGTTCAGAATCAGTTGAAAAATCAGATAGAGGAGGGCAAATAAAATGTGCGGAATGTCACAAAATACAGAAAAACAGAGTCGTCCTCTTGGCGAAATGATAAAACTTGGATTAATTCTTGTATGTTATGCAGTTGCTTCCTGTACGGTTCTTGCAATTGTAAATAATTTTACATCTGTAAGAATCCAGCAGAACAGAATTGAGAAAGCAAATGCAGCTATGAAAGAAGTTTTTGCCACTGCCGATTCATTTGAGCCGGTTTCGGATTTTGAAGGTTCTGATAATCCATCTATTTCAGTAAGTGATTTTTATATTGCAAAAAAGGACGGAAAAACAGTTGGAGCTGTTGTTCAGGTTGCAGGTCCTACTTACGAAAAGGCAAAACTTATTGTTGGTGTTCAGGCAGACGGTACTGTAACTGGAATGCGTATTCTTGAAATTTCAGATTCTCCGGGATTTGGATTAAAAGCTTCTGATCCTACATTTAAACTTGCGAACGGAAAAACTTTCTTTGGACAGTTTGAAGGAAAAGACGCAAAGAATGCCTTTAAAGCAGGCGACAACTTTGATTCGATTTCTGGTGCTACAATTACAAGTGTCGGTATAGCAGCAATGATGAATCAGGGTTGTTCTGTAATGCTCAAATATCTGGGGGAACATCATGAGTGAAAAGAATAGCAAACTTAAGATTTTTACAAATGGTTTTATAAAAGAAAATCCACTTCTTGTTCTGAATATAGGACTTTGTTCTTCGCTTGGTGTAACGTCGAGCATTTTTAACGGAATAGGAATGGGAATAAGCATGACCTTCGTTCTGTTGATGAGCGAAATTGTAATAAGTATTTTCCGCAGATTGATTCCTTCTGCAATCCGTCTGCCAATTTTTATCATCATTATTGCAGCATTTACTACAATAGTTCAGATGGTTCTTCAAGCTTACGTGCCGTCTCTTTATGATGCGCTCGGAGTTTTCCTGCCGCTTATTGTTGTAAACTGTATCATCATGGGACGAGTAGAAGCTTTTGCTTCAAAAAATACAATTGGAGATTCAGTTCTTGATGCTCTTGGAATGGGAATTGGTTATACAATCGTTCTTGTTTTGATTTCGTTTATCCGCGAATTCTTTGGCGGCGGTACTTTGATGGCAGGAACAGCTTTAAAAGTAGAAATCATTCCTGAAAATTTCCGCATTGGTATTTTTAACAGTGCACCTGGTGGATTCCTTGTATTCGGTTTTCTTGCCGCAATTGTTTTAGGAATCAGACAGGCAAAAGCAGCTAAAGGAGGACAGAAATGACAGACGCTTTGGCATTATTCATTAAATCGGCATTAGTCGAAAACGTTGTTTTTATACAATATCTTGCAATCTGTCCGTTTATCGGAATGACATCGGAAACAGAAAAAGCATCGGGTATGGGACTTGCTACAACTTTCGTAATCATGCTTGCAACTGCCGTTACCTGGCCTTTGTATAAATTTGTAATGGTTCCGCTCGGACTTGAATTCCTGCAGACCTTATTCTTTATTCTTGTAATCGCATCTCTTGTTCAGCTGGTAGAATTCTTCCTTAAAAAAATGTCACCTGGATTGTACAATGCTATGGGTGTATACCTTGCACTTATTACAACAAACTGTGCAGTTCTTGGTATTACAATCAATTGTATTTCAAAGAATTATACTTATGGACAAAGCCTTATCTATGCTTTTGGAACTGCAATGGGCTTTCTTATGAGCATGGTAATAATGAGCGGAATCAGAAGCCGTGTAAAAATCGCGAAAATACCTGATGCATTTAAGGGAACTCCGATTTTGTATATCATAGCAGGCATTTTAAGCCTTGCTTTCTTAGGTTTTAAGGGGATTATAAAATAATGAATATTATTGTTTATACAATCATAGTTGCACTGGTGATTTCTTTTCTGCTCGGTGTTTTGCTCGGGCTTTTCAAGAAAATTTTCCATGTTGATGTAGATCCTAAAGTTCAAACTGTACGCGACGCTCTTTCTGGAGCAAACTGCGGTGGTTGTGGATTTGCCGGTTGTGATGCGTTTGCAGGAGCTGTTGTAAAAGATGAAGCTCCTACCGACGGATGTGTTGCAGGTGGAGCAAAATGTGCCGCTGAAATTGCCTCTATTTTGGGAAAAGCAGGCGTAGAAGTAAAACCAAAAATTGCTTTTCTTGCCTGTCACGGTACTAAAGAATGCGCTGCAGATAAAGCAGAATATACAGGCATAAAATCTTGTGCAGCTGCTCAGCTTACAATGAACGGTACAAAAAAATGTGCCTTCGGTTGTATTGGTTACGGCGACTGTGTAAATGCATGTCCTTTTGGGGCTGCTTCTATGGGTGCAGACGGACTTCCTGTATTTGATGTTTCTTTGTGCGTTGGTTGCGGAAAATGCGAAAAGGCTTGCCCTAAAAAATTAATTCACATTGTAAATAAAGATATTAAGGGAGCAATTGCCCGCTGTTCATGCCATAGTGATAATAAGCCTCAAATCCGCAAAGATTGTACAACCGGTTGTTTTAAGTGCGGTATGTGCGCTAGAAAATGTCCTGAACAGGCAATCGACCTTGCTTCCGGGCTTCCTGTAATTGACTATGCAAAGTGTACTTCATGCGGCGAATGTGTAAAGAGTTGTCCTGATAAAGTTTTAGTGCTTTTTCAGGAAACGGTAACTGCCGGAGTATAAGTTTCTATTAAGCACAGCGAATTGTAAATCAACCTCGAATTTTGAACGAGGTTTCGTATTCGCAAAGGGGAAGGGATTTCTTTTCAATTCTATCGATTTGAATAAAAGTTCCTTCCCCGATTTTTTTAATCATCTTATCGATTGAACCGGGCATCCCCTGAGCTTCCATCAAAACTGACCCATCATAATCATTTAAAACCCAGCCTGTAATTCCGTATGCCGAAGCCGTATATTGAGCGGTATATCTGAAGCCGACACCCTGAACTTGACCATAAAATCTTAGTTGTAAACGAATTTTTTCTGCCATATTGCGTATTCCAGTCTTGATTATATCAGAATTTAAAGATTAAAATAATTAGAAGAAATATAAAGTTGAGGTAATAAATGGTTTATGACAATCTTACTTCCAGACAGATTCTTGCAGAAGCAATGATTAACGATTGTGGCAGAAAGACAATTTCTCTTAATGGAATATGGGAATATATGCTTGATCCCAAGGATATTGTTTTAAGAGGAATCAATAATATTTTTACAAAAGAAACAATTCATACTGTTATAGAAGATTGCAGAACTGCCAGGAACTGGCAAAAAATGAAAATTCCTGGCAACTGGAATAAAGAAGGAATAAATCTGTTTAATTATGAAGGTAAGGTTGCTTTTTACAAAGAGTTTACCTTTAATCAGACTTTGGAAGATAAAAGAATTTTCTTGAATTTTGGTTCTGTAAATGAGGTAGCATATATTTTTCTGAATGACAATTTTTTGGGAACGCATACTGGCGGATATACGCCTTTTTTCATAGATATTACGGATTATATTCAGAATAATAATGTGCTTTTTGTAGTTGCCGACAATTACCGTCATGAAGATATGGTGCCGAATGAAAATGCATATTGGTTCAATTATGGCGGACTTTCTTTAGATGTAAATCTTGTTCTTACTCCAAAAGTTTATCTTAAAGATTTTAAAACAACTCTTGTTCAGGACGGTAGTTTTTCTAATATTGAAGTTTTGTGTTCAATAGGCGGCATGAATTTATCAGACGGCGTAAGTTCAAATAATAATATGAATCTTTCTGATTTATACGCAGAATTTTCAATAAAGGAACTTAAGATTTGTCAGGAAATATCTTTACAGGATGAAGGAAAGGGCAGTGTCGTAATTACTGCGGATAAGTTAAAATTGTGGTCGCCGGATTCTCCAAAACTGTATAAAGTTCAGCTTTTATTAAAAGATAAAAAAACAGGAAAACTTCTTGATTCAATTTGTGATACAGTTGGATACAGACAGCTTTGGCTTGAAGGAAAATATATTGAACTTAATGGAAAGAGATTTTCAATAAAAGGTTTAAGTTCTAATCTTTTCAGACGTAAAAACGAAACAGGTTATGCATATAAAAAATCAGAAGCTGCACGTCTTATAAAAAAAGTAAAAGCATTAGGCTGTAATTGCATAAAACTTGAAGATTATCCATTTCCAAAAATTCTTTCGGAACTAGCAGATAAATACGGTCTATTTTTGTGGGAAGAAATTCCTGTCTGCAATGATCTTATGTTTAGTAAGCAAAGTGTTTATAAAAATGCAGAAAATCAGCTTAAGGAACTTATTAACCGTGATTATAATCGTGCAAGTGTAATGACCTGGTTTATTGGACATGCCAGCAAAGATACAGATGAACGTTTGTTGTTTATGACAAATCTTGCAATGAAGGTTCAGGAGTTGGATAAAACGCGTTATATTGCCGCTGAATGTAATATCAATCCTTCTACAGAAAGTATAGATGATCGTCTAAAATATTCACTAGATATAATCTGTATAAGCGGAGACGGCATAAATAAAAATCTAACGATTGAAAAAATAAATAAAACTGTCGAAAAGGAAGAAATACCTGTTGCATTTACATCTTTACATAATGGTGAACAGGGAATGTCTTTTATACAATTTGTCTGATTTGTTCGTAGCGATTTCAAAAAATAAAAAAAAAGCCGGAGTTTATCCGGCCTGTAATGTGCTCACAATCAACTAAAGGATTGGCACTATAAATAACCCCAGCAATAAGCTGCTGGCACTGAAATGTCTAACGTTTAGCCACGTTCTGGCGTGTTATCTTTGTCGGGAATTGCATTTTGCCTCCTATACAAGCAGCCGGAAAACGTCCTCATCTCGATTTCCTAACTACACTTACATAATACCATGCATTGCCTATAATGCAAGAAAAAAATTTGCGGAATTAGATTAAAGATTTTTAAGGAATAAAAAGATTTGCCAAATACCAGTTGGGGCTTTATACTTTAAGTATGAGTGAACATATTAATGCACCGGTAAATGCCGTTGCCGACAGGGTTTTATTACCAGGAGACCCGTTAAGGGCTAAATTTATTGCGGAAAATTTTCTCGAAAACGCAGTCTGCTACAACGAAGTTCGCGGAATGTATGGTTTTACGGGAACATATAAAGGAAAAAAAGTTTCTGTTCAGGGAACTGGAATGGGGCAGCCGTCGCTTTCTATTTATGTGCACGAACTGTTTGATTTTTACGGCGTTCAGAAAGCCATAAGAATCGGTACGATTGGTGCAATTCAGGAAAATTTAAAAGTACGCGACACCCTTATTGCAAATGTTGCTTTTTCCGATTCCTATCTTATCAATCAGCGTTTCGGTGGACTTCATTACTGTCCAAATGCAGATTTCGGCATGCTTTACGATGCCTATAATCTTTCTAAGGAACTCGGTCTTGACGCAAAAGTCGGTCCTGTAGTTTCCAGCGATCTTTTTTACGATGAAAACGAAACCTGGAAACTGTGGAAAAAATATGGAGCACTTGGACTCGAAATGGAATCTGCAGAACTGTTTACGCTTGCCGCCGAATTTAAACGGAAAGCACTGGCAATCTTTACTGTAAGCAATCATCTTTTAACAGGTGATACGACAACTCCTGAAGAACGACAGCTTACATTTAAGAATATGATGCTTCTTGCACTGGAAACAATTATCAAAGACTGATGAACAAAGAACAAGGCAAACGCATTATAAATACAGGCATACGCAAAAAATCGCTGCCAGTCAAAAAACAGATTTTCAAAATCGAGCGAATATTCGCT
>CAMOWQ010000019.1 GCA_946628495.1 uncultured Treponema sp.
AGCAGCTGCTCCAGCAGGTAATTGCAGATTATAAGAGAACAAACAAAATCAAGGCAATGGAATTCAGCAAGAGAATGAAGAAGCTTGTTGAAGAATACAATAACCGCCACCTTGATGATTTTACTGTGCAGGTTCTTGATGAAGTTACAAAACAGTTGAATGAATTACTCAATGATATTCAGAAAGACAAAGAGCATTTTAAAGAACTTGGAATCAGCTTTGAAGAGAAAGCTTTTTATGACATTCTTGTAAGCTGTGCTCAGAAGTTCCATTTTGAAAATCAATATCCTGATGATAAGATGAAAGATTTGGCAAAGAAAGTAAAAGCTCTTGTTGATGATAAGACAAAATATACTGATTGGGACCAGAGAATTGATGTGAAGGCCGAAATGGAAGCCGATTTAATGATTCTTCTAGATGATAACGGCTATCCTCCAGTTCCGAGAAATGAAGTTTATAATGAAGTCTTTGAACAGGCTGAAAATTTTAAGAAATATGCTGAATGATATCTTAAAACTGCCAAAATTCATCAGAAAAAATAAAAAATCTACAAAATAATTGAACAAGTTTTGCGTTTGTGTTAAATTGTAGTGATAAAATCAGTTAATATTTATTTAATATAAGGAGATCCTATGTCAGGACACAGTAAATGGGCCACCATTAAGCATGCAAAAGGTTTGGCTGATGCAAAGCGTGGTAAGATTTTTACAAAATTTATTAAGGAAATTTCTATCGCTGCAAGAATGGGTGGTGGAGATCCGAACTCAAACCCTCGTCTTAGGACTGTAATCATCAAAGCTCGTGCAGCAAACATGCCTAAGGATAATATCGAACGTGCTATCAAGAAGGGTACTGGTGAAGACGGTGCTGCAGCATTCGAAGAATTGGTATACGAAGGATACGCTCCAGGCGGAGTTGCTGTAATGGTAGAAGTTCTTACAGATAACAAAAACCGTGCAGCTGCTGATATCCGCAATATCTTCACAAAACATGGCGGAAACCTTGGAACAACTGGTTCTGTATCAAGAATGTTCCAGAGAAAAGGTACTATCGAACTTGATGCTGAAAAAGTAAGCGAAGATGAAGTTATGGAAGTAGCTCTCGAAGCTGGTGCAGATGATATCGTAAACGAAGACGGAGTAATCACTGTTACAACTGCTCCTGATGCATTCTCTGCTGTTGCAGATGCTCTTGCAGAAAAAGGTTTCGAAACACTTTCTGCTGATGTAGGAATGGTTCCTGATGCTTATACTCCTGTAGATAAGGATACTGCTGCAAAAGTTCAGAAGATGATTGATAAGCTTGAAGATAACGATGATGTTCAGAACGTATATCATACAGCTGAATATCCAGATGACTTCGAACCGGAAGAATAATAAGTAATCTTTTCTTAAAATCTGGAAAGATAATCTTAAAAGGCTGTCTGAAAGAAAATGTGAGTTTTTACAGTTTCAAAACAGACAGCCTTATTTTTTTTTGTGATTTTTATCTTCATTTATTGTAAAATATAAGAACATCATGAAAAACGAAGATAATGCTTTTTCTCCGCTGCCGGGAAATCAGATATTACAGGATTTTAATTCCGGCGAAAAAAAATCAGTCTCTGCAAAAAAAATAAAGCGTGTAATCGGTATTGACCCGGGGCTTGCGAATACAGGTTTTGGTGTTGTTGATTTCTGCAATGGACGTTACCGTATGATAAGTTACGGATGCATCACTACAAAGGCGGAACAGCCGCATGGCGAAAGACTTCTGACAATTTACAGCAGGCTTTGCGCAATTATAGATGAATTTCAGCCGGATGAAGCGGGAATGGAAACTCTTTATTTTGCCCGTAATGTAACGTCAGCCCTTGGTGTTGCAGAAGCCCGCGGTGTTGTAACTTTATGTCTTGCCCAGCATAATATTGCATTGGGGGAATATCAGCCGAATCAGATTAAGCAGGCGGTTACTGGTACAGCTTCAGCAGATAAGGAACTTGTAGAACGGTATGTAAAACTTCTTCTTGGATTAAAAACTGAACCCAAACCTGATCATGCCGCCGATGCACTTGCTGGTGCAATTACTCATATACATTACAAATTATTGTAGCTTCAAATTTTGTATTATATTGAAAAAAAACGATATTCTTGTTATGTTTAAAATATGCTTGAAGAAATAAAAATACCAATCGAACAGTTACGCGAAGATATTATGAACGTTTGGGGGCGTCTTTGACTCTGCTTCCATTGATAAGGCAATAGCCGAAAAAGAAAAACTTACCGAAGCACCCGGGTTCTGGGATGATCATGAAGCGGCAGAAAAAGTTATGTCGCAGATACGAAAACTTAAAAATCGTGTTGAACCCTGGCGAAAATTAATCTCTGACATGGACGACCTTTCCGCAATGTACGAGCTTGCCGAAGAATCAGGCGAGGCTTCTGACGAAAATGAAGTGCGTACAATGTACGATAAGGCAAAAGATGATTTTGAAAAACTCAATATATTAAATCTTCTTTCCGGCGAAGTTGACCAGAATGATGCATATCTTACCGTACATGCAGGAGCCGGTGGAACCGAAGCCTGTGACTGGGCCTATATGCTAAGCAGAATGTATCTTAGATGGGCAGAACGTCATGGTTATAAAACCGAAGTTGTAGATGAGCTTGAAGCAGAAGGCGGTATAAAATCAATTACGATTCAAATCAGCGGAGATTTTGTATACGGATACTTAAAAGGCGAAGGTGGCATTCACCGGCTTGTACGCATTTCTCCTTTTGATGCAAATGCAAGGCGCCATACTAGTTTTGCTTCTGTTTATGTGTATCCGGTTCTTGATGATACTATTGAAGTAGAAGTTCGTCCTGAAGACCTTAGAATCGATACTTACAGGGCAGGTGGAAAGGGCGGTCAGCATGTAAACAAAACAGATTCAGCCGTTCGTTTTACACATCTTCCTACTGGTATTGTTGTTGCATGTCAGACGGAACGAAGCCAGATTTTCAACCGTCAGGCATGTATGAGTATGCTTAAGGCAAGGCTTTATGAATATTACCGCGAGCAGAAAGAAAAGGAAAATTCAAAATTTGCCGCAGAAAAAAAAGATATTTCATTCGGAAGTCAGATTCGTTCCTATGTATTCTGTCCGTATACTATGGTAAAAGATCACCGTACAAAGTATTCGGTAGGAAACATTCAGGGAGTTATGGACGGCGACCTTGATGATTTTATGAATGCCTATCTTGTCGCAAAATGGAAAGGTCTTCCGCTTACGGCAGATTCGGATTCAGATGATGATACCGAGGTGTAATATCATTGAAAAAAACTGTTTTCCTTGCTCTGTTAATCATTTTTTCATTCGCACGTGCATATTGTGCACAAACCTCTTCATCCGAAAAGTGGGTTATTGCAGCTGAAAAATTCAGATATATACAGGGGCAGGGGAAATCTGCTGTTTCCGATTCTACCGCAGAAATGATTCCCCAGCGAATTCTTGAAAATACAAGCACAAGGCTCGAAAGGCATATTCTACCGACCGAAGAATTCAGCAGATTATATTATGAATCTAAAAAAGACAGGCAGTCTCTTTTTCTGCAGCTTTCAAGTGCCGTTAAAAAAAGAGATGCGCTGGTTCTTGGTAATTACACAGATGCAGAACTTAAAAAACAGATTGCTGTTCAGAATAAAAATATTAGCGACATTTATGCAAAAATTGATGAAAGCATAAAAACTCTTGAAGAAAAAAAAGTTCAGCTTGAATCGTTTGACCCTGAAGCTTCTGCAAAAAAATACGAAGCGCAAAAAAATGAAGGCCGTTTTTCACTTATAAATTTTTTTAAAGATATTTTTTCAGCGCCCGAAAGCGCAATACCTGTAGAACAGATAACTTTTTATAATAACGATGCCTTTTATCTGTATAATCCGCCGGAACTTGCTGCCAGAAAAGGTTATGAAAGTTCGGAATTTGAAAGGGCTGTCGTATCGGCTGGAATAAATGCACTGCTTACGGGAACAATAACTTCTTATGGAAATTATCTGCTTGTTACGGTTGATGTCTATTTGTATCCTGGCGCAGAAAAAATCGGAACTGTTTCGGAAGTTGGAACTCTTGCAGACTCGGGATTCATTGCTTCTGGAATTGCATATCAGCTTGTTCCAATTCTTACAAATTCAATGCCGGTTCGTTTTAATTTTAATGTAGAGCCTTATGAATTAAAAAATCTTACTTCAATGTATGTTGATGATACATTTTATACTTCAATTCCTGATGAAATCATAATTGACTCAGGAATTCATACCGTTCAGTTTCTTTCAGACGGTTACAGGACAATATCTGCATCTTATTATTTTGAAGGCAATAAATCATACGAAATAAAAGTGCTGATGGAACCTGAAATTAACGGCGAAATTCTTATGAATTTACGAAATCCGCTGCAGGGAAAACTGTTTGCCGCAGGAATTTTTGTAGATGACATAATGGCTTTTGAAAATTCTTCTGATAAACAGGAAGAAAATTCAAAAACGCAGCTTGTTTCAAATACGGCAAGTATAAGCGTGAACGGAAAATCAATACTCGGACAGTTTATCGATACGGACGGAAATTCGGCCTTTTTCTATATTCCTGAAAATCTTTTAAAGGGAACAGATGAACTGTCGCTTATGCAGAATTCTTATGATAATATATTTGTTGCGGATATAAATCCTTTTGACCGAGGTCAGTATATCGAAAAAAGACGACGCTGGATGTACGGAGCATATTCCTCTTTAGTTGTTTCGCTTATTCCGTATTTCATAATAAAAGGCAATGTAGAAACCTACAGTTCTTTTAACGGTTCTTTTTCCGATTCTGCAAGACAGGAATATCAGGCGTGGAAAACTGCATATAATATCTATCAGTGGGTTCCGCTTGTCTGCGGTGCATTTTTCGGTTATGAATTCGTAAGGTATCTTCTTGCGGCAAATACAGTTCTTCCTGTAAATGCAAAGAAAGTTCGTGGTGCAGGTTCAGAGTCTGTTATATCAAAACCCGAAATTCCCGAAATTGTTGAAAATGAAGAAAATAATGAAAAAGAAGCTGAAAGTTCCGTTAAAGATGACGGTTCTTTGGAAAAATAATAAAAAAGAAGGTGCGCAGAAATGAAAGAATCGTTTGCAGGTAAAATAAAGGCCTTGTTTTCAAAAGGAAAGCAGATTGACGGAGATTTTTTTGAAGATTTAACGGATATGCTTGTTGAAGGTGATATCGGTGCTAAAACCGCTTTTGAATTGACTGATGCTCTTGAACAGGTCTGTTCCAAAAATAAAATAAAAGATGAAGCAGAAATAATGTCTGAATTAAAAAAGCTTCTTCTTCAGAATGTAAAATCTACTGTTCTTGAACCTGAAAAAGATAAGGTTAATATCTGGATGGTTCTTGGTGTAAATGGTGTTGGAAAAACAACTTCTGTTGCAAAAATGGCAAAATGGTATAAGGAACGCGGTATTGAAAATGTTGTGCTTGCTTCTGCCGATACATTCAGGGCAGCCGCGATAGAACAGCTTGCCATGCATGGAGAAAAAACTGGAGTTCGCGTTGTAAGTCATCAGCATGGTTCAGATCCTTCTGCCGTTGTTTTTGATGCAGCTCAAGCTGTCCGTTCAAAAAATTCAGGTCTTGTTCTTGCTGATACGGCAGGCCGTCTTCATAATAAAGAAAATCTTGTAAGAGAACTTCAGAAAATTGACAGAACTTGTGCTTCAAAAGCTGATGAAGGCTGTTATAAAAAAATCATTGTAATTGATGCAACTACAGGACAGAATGCATTGCGTCAGGTCGAAGTATTTAATGATGCTGTCGGTGTGGATGCCGTTGTTCTTACAAAATACGATTCAACTGCAAAAGGCGGCGTTGCTGTTACAATCGGAAAGGAACTTGGTATTCCTGTGGCTTTTATCTGTACCGGCGAAAAATACGAGGATATTGCACTGTTCGATTCCGAAAAATATGTTGATGAGTTTCTTGGAAACGTAAAATAATTTATGCGTTCAGCAGGTTTTTATTATAAAAATAATAAACGTTTCTCTTTTTTTGCAGTGTGCGTTGTACTTTGTGGAATTATGTTTTCTGGCTGCAGCAGGAATTTCGAAAAGAATGCAGAAATTGTAAATTTTGTTTTTAATGTTATTTCTTATAATAAAAACGGGGTTTCATACGAAAATATTCTGGAAACTTCCCCTAAAAACGTACAGAAAGACCTTTCTGCTTTATACCGCTCGCAGCATTTTATTTATGATGAACTTGCAGATAAATTTTTATTAAGACATACGGTTTCTCCAAAAAATCGTTCATTCATTTATCTTTTCGAATGCTATAATCCTGAATATACAGCTATTCTTGAATGTTCGTCTTTTTATTCAGAAGCCTGTGATAATGCGTCGTGGACCGAAAACCTTGTTAGTTCTGTTTACGATGAAATTGCACAGGCTCATCTTACAGATACTCTTTTGCAGCTTGACGGAGCAGATTCTTATGGAATTGATGTTCCTTATTCTGTTGTTGAAAACGATGAAACTCCTCTTGAAAACGAAGTCGTTTCCGTTGAAGATTCAGGCAAGCGATGGATGGATTCAGAAAACAGACTCAAGCTTTTTATAATGGATGAAGAACTGTTCATGCCGTATGTAAAAGGCGGAATGAAATCTTTTGTGTCAAAATATAAAAGTAATGTTACCAGGTCTTTTTATGATGAAGATTACAGGCTTTCCCAAAAGGAATACTGGCTTATAAACAGCGCGAATGATTATTCACTTCAAAAAAAGGATGAATTTATATATCCTGCCGGGTCAATTCTTCCCGAAAAAAGAATTACCACATCAAAAGACAGAAAAATCATTGCATACTATACTAAGAATGGTTTTGTTCGACGCAGTGATGTTTATGGAATTTATAAAAAAGACGGCGAAGCCGAAAAAAATGAAACTTCCGATTCAAAAGAATATCTTATTTCAAAATCTTTGTGGCAGTATAACGAAAATAAAAAGCTTACAATTGAAGAAATAACTGAATATACCTATGCCGATGAAAATTATGAAAAGCCTGTTTCCGCAATGGTAAAACGTCAGGATTTTATTTTTAATGAAGATGAAAACATTCCACCTGATTATAAGTATTATGAAAACGGCAGGCTAAAAATGCACACAGAATATGAATCAAAAGGTACTTATGTAAGCAGAATTTTCTTCGATGAGTTTTATTCTGTTGTTTCATATTTTAATGACGGAAAGCATGTAAAAGATGTATACTACTATCAGGATGTAATAAGGCGGGAGCAAAATTATGAATGAAAATAAAAGTCTGTTTTCTAATTTACGCTGGATTTTTGAAGTTTCCGAACGTTTTGCCCGCGTGGACAGAAAAGGCCGTTCTGCCGTAACGTCGATACTTGCAACCTTGGGTATATGTTTTGGTGTTATGACTCTTGTTGTTGTAATGAGTGTAATGAACGGTTTTCAGATGAGTTTTATTGATTCAATTGTTGAAATTTCGTCCTACCATATCCGTGTTTCCGATATTGAGGAATCCAGTCAGGAGGCATTTAATGCTTTTTGCAGGGATAATAAAAAAATAAAATGTGCCGTTGAATTTTATGATGCACAGACTTTGATGACTGGTGCCCGCGGAAGGGAACAGTCTGCCGTTATAAGGGCAATTGATCCTGATGCTGCAATAAAAGATGAAGGTTTTATGGACGAAGCGTTCATTGTTGACGGACGTTTTGATTTGTCTCAGGAAGATTCAATTATACTTGGTTCCGTGCTTGCCCGAAAACTTGATGTTTTTCCAGGTGATACAGTAAATCTTTTTGTATTGAGCGGCGGAAGTGATGTAAATCTTTTTTCAGAAGACAGAATTTTTAAGGTAACAGGCATTTTCAAGTCTGGTTACGGAGAAATTAATTCAGGATATGCATTCATAAATATAAGGGACGGAGAAAAATATTTTGGTGAATCGGCAAAAAAAATAACAGGCCTTAAGATAAAGAATTATTCAAATGAAGTGGGAACGGTTGCCGCAATTAACAATGCATTTCCCTCTGTAAAAGTTTCTTCCTGGCGTGAATATAATAAGGCGTTTTTCGGTGCCCTGCGTATAGAAAAAAACATGCTCCTTCTTCTGGTTGCAATGATTTTTGTTGTAGTAGGAATAAATATTTACAATGGAATGCGTAGACTTGTTTTTGAACGAAAATCAGAAATTGCAATTCTTTCTGCTTTAGGCGGTAAAAATTCAGAAATAATGTCCATTTTTATCATGCGGGGCTTTGTAACGGGCGTAATAGGTGCTTTTTCAGGTCTTGTTCTTGGACTTTTAATAAGCGTTAATACTGAGTTTGTATTTAATGCTGCAAGCAAAATTCTTTATTATTTTCAATATGCATTTACAGCCTTAGTTTCCCCTGAAAATGTAAATTTTGTTCAGGAAAATTCTTCTTACAATGTATATGCAAATATTCCGGCAAGGGTTTTCTTTCCCGAAATATTTTTTATAACTATATTCGGTATTCTTTCTCCGTTGTCGGCATCCTGGGCGGCGAGCAGGAATGTACTTAAAATGACTGTTGCGGAGGTGCTTCATTATGAGTAATGAAAATATAATCGTAGAAATAAAAGATCTTGAAAAAACTTATGACAGCGGAATCGAAAAGCTTACGGTCTTAAAAAATCTGAATTTAGTAGTACCGGAAAAAAGAAAGGTCGTTGTAATAGGCTCAAGCGGTAGCGGTAAAAGTACGCTTCTGAATATAATCGGTGGTATAGATACTGTTACTTCTGGCAGTGTAAAAGCCGGAAAATGGGATGTTACTCATCTAAGCGAAGCCGAAAGTTCTGAATACCGTTCGACATTTTTAGGACTTATATTTCAGTTTCATTATCTTTTAAAAGATTTTACTGCAATGGAAAATGTGTATATGCCTTCGCTTATAAGCGGACGTTCAAAAAAAGAGGCGCAGGAACTTGCAGAACAGCTTTTGAATGATGTTGGTGTTTATGACCGCCGTAATCATCTTCCGTCTCAGCTTTCGGGAGGAGAAAGACAGAGGGTTGCTGTTGCAAGGGCTCTTATAAATAATCCGTCGCTTATTCTTGCAGATGAACCGACAGGCAATCTTGATCCTGCTAATGCTGCTATGATTGGTGACATACTTTTTTCCATGGTCGAAAAATATGATAAAACACTGTTTATGGTAACTCATGACAGGTCTCTGGCTGCAAAAGGTGACTTATGTTATAAAATTACGGATGGCGCTTTAGAGTGCGTAAATCCGGAGGAATCGATGTAATGACGTTAAATGCATCGTTAAAATTTGCCAAATCACTTATATTCCCAAAATCAGAAAAAAAATCGTCTGCGCGTAAAAGTCTGTTCGGCGCTTTAGTATGTATTGGAATAAGCATTGTTCCTCTTGTATGCGTAATTGCAATTACCGACGGAATGATTAACGGAATGACTGAACGTCTTATTGGCCTTTCTACAAGTCATCTTCAGGCATATATTGCATCTTCCGCTCCTCTTGTTCATAACGGAGATGCATTTCTGACTTTTGCAGAGGAAGTTGAATCAATTCAGGGGGTAAAAGCCGCTTATCCTGAAATAAGGATTACGGGGCTTGCCGCAGGAAAAAATATAAGGAGCGGTGCAGAAATCCGTGCCGTTCAGAATGATATTTTTCAGAAAAATGAGTCTTTTAATAAACTGTTTAATGTTATCGAAGGCAGTATTGACGGTTTTCTTGCCGGCACTAAAGATAAAAAACGTCCTGCAGTAATAGGGCAGAAGCTTGCAGAAACTCTTGAAATTCATCCGGGCGACAATTTTAAGATTATAACAACAAGAAATATAGGTGGAAGAATTTCTCCAAAGCTTACGACTTTTACAGTTTCTGCAATCATTTCTTCAGGTTATCAGGAACTTGATGCCTTGTGGGTTTTTATTCCACTTCAGGCTGCTTACGATTCACTTGCTTTGGCAAATGCAAGTTATACAATGATGATAGAATCTTATGATGCTTTTTCGCCAAAACTCGTCGGCCTGCAAAAGGAAGTAAAGTCTTGTTTCGGTCGTTTTGCCAATATTTACCGCTGGGATCAGCTTCATGCATCGGAATTTGAAAATTTTTCGTCAACAAGAGTAATGCTTGTTTTTATTATGACACTGATTGTTCTTGTTGCGTCAATAAATATTTCATCTGCCATTGTCATGCTTGTTATGGAACGTCGAAAAGAAATTGCAATATTAAAAAGTATTGGTGCAACCCCGTCTGGAATTACATTGTCTTTTCTGCTTGCGGGGCTTTCATGCGGTATTGGCGGCGTAATTCTTGGATTGCCTGTTGGTCTTTTATGTGCAGTTAATTCAAATCAGATTGTATCTATGCTGGAAAAAGCCGTTAATTTTATAGTTCTTCTGTACAATTCTGCAAAAGGAATTCCTGCATCTCAAGTTTCTGCCGTGCATCTTATGGATCCTGCATATTATCTTTCTGAAATTCCTGTTTCAATTCCTTTTTACCAGCTTCTGTTTATAATTGCAGGCACGTTGATACTTTCGCTTCTGGTTTCTGTAATTCCAGCCATAAAAGCCGGTCGTGAAAAACCGCTTGATATACTCAGAAAGTTATAGTTTAAGAAAATGCAGTAAATTCATTATAAAGGGAGAGAATGACATTTTGCAGATAGAAAAACTTGATATTTCGATAAATGACAGAATTCTTTTTAAGAATTTTTCCCTGGAATTAAAGGAAAATGCTGTTACAGGAATATATGCTCCGTCCGGAAGCGGAAAAACAAGCCTTTTAAACTGGATGAGCGGCATACTAGAAAAACCGTTTGTGTTTTCTCCCTTTCAGGATTTCGGAAAGATTTCCTATGTTTTTCAGCAGCCGTGTCTGTTAGACAATCTTACGGTTCTTCAAAATGTAATTTTGCCCTTAAATGGTCATTGTTCTAAAAAAAACGCAGTGATAAAAGCTGAATCTTATCTTGAAAAGGCCGGCATTCTGCAAAAAAAGCATGAGTATCCATGTAATTTAAGCGGCGGCGAAAAACAGCGTGTCTCTTTAGTTCGGGCATTTGTTTATGAGTGTGACCTTCTTCTTCTTGACGAGCCGTTCAGTTCCCTTGATGTTGAAAATAAACAAAATATGATGAATGTTCTGAAAACTCTTATTGAATGTTCGCCTGTAACGGCAGTTTTTGTTTCGCATGATATAATTGAATTGAAAGGAATCTGTTCAAAAATAATTTCACGCGATGATTTTATTGTATAAAAACGAATTTATGAAAAGTTGTAAACTTACCGATAATCAATTATAATCTTTACCTAAAGGAAAACGCTGCGGAAATTTTGTCCGTATGCCTTTTCATAAGAATTTATAACGCAAATTGCAGGGGAACGCTATGATAAAAGAATTTTTGGACTATAATACAGTCAGAAACGATGCATTAAAAATTGCAGGAAAAATTTATAAAGACGGTTTTGTTCCTGATGTTATTTATGCCTCATTGCGCGGCGGTGCTTATATGGCTAACATAATCAGTGAATATTTTAAGATTTTAAGTACTAAAAATCATTTTCATCCGGTTCTGTATGCCGGAGTTGTTGCTCGTTCATATTCTGATATTGCACAGCATACAAAAGTTTATATTGACGGTTGGACATATCCGCCGGAAAATCTTCGTGCAGGAGATAAAATCCTTCTTATTGATGATATTTTCGATTCTGGAAAAACAATTAATTGCCTTGTAGAAACACTTATGAATTCACGCGGAATTCCCCGTGATGATATAAAAGTTGTAGTTCATGATTATAAATATTTTACATATTACAAGGAGCAGCTTCCAGTTCAGCCTGATTATTACTGCAGAAAATTCGAAATTACCTCTCCAGATCAGAACCGATGGATTCATTATATGAGTCATGAATTAGTCGGACTTACAAAAGAAGAGCTTGAAAATTATTATTATAAGGATGACCCAGAACTTAAGGGAATCCTTGACCCTTATTTAGGAATTTAAACTCTGATGAAAAGAATCTTTACGCTTACATTTCTTGTATCCTTCATTTCTCTGGCACTTCACGCGCAAATCAAGGTTATAAGTCCTTGTGCGGGTGTGTGGTCTAATAAGCAGGTTCTTGTAATTGATACAGAAGCTTGCCCTGGAGATTATTATTATTCATTGAACGGAACGGATCCTTCTGTATTTGGATTTGCCTATGATGGACCTGTTCTTATTGATTTGAAGGATGATGTTTCCGTAAAGATTGCAGTTATGGAAAACAGTGTAAAAAAAGATTCAGCAGAAATAAAATATACTGTAGTTCCAGACCCTGCAGCCTTAAAACCTTATTCAGAATTTATACAGACTTTTTACGATACAGGTATATATAATTATACTTCTGGTTCAGTTATAGAACTTCCGCAGGATTTAACATATCTGCTTGGAAAATCTGTCGCTTCAAATAATTATCTGCCGGGAAGGAATTTAAAGCTTGCACAGGATTCTATTCTTTCGCGCTATATTCCTTGTATCGTTAATGATGCTGCTGCCGAAAAAAAATGGTTTTTTGTAATTCGCACAGTGCCTCGTGCTGCTGGAACTTACAGCCGCCGCGATGTGCCATTTAAAATTTCAGACTGGAATACTATTGAATTCCTGAATGATAATTATATTTACAAAATTGATTCGGAATATTGGGAACTGCCAAAACAGCCAAAGTTTTTGGACCGAACAATAAGTCATATGATTTCATGGCAAAGCATTGATTATCAGGCTGGAAATCCTGTTGAATTTTTTGTTCTTCCTGCAAAACCCGAAGTTGTTTGTTATGACGGCGAAGACGGTGAAAAAGTTTTTACCTTTGCGCCTGGTTCTGATGAATCTTATGCAATGGGGATTTATTCAGAAAAAAAATCAAGTTCTTCAGAAAATGAATATAATGCATTGTTCAGAAAATTTTCGGCTGATACTTTTCATGGTGATTTAATCACCGGTTCAATAACGGCTGGAATTTATTCGAATTCTGTTTATCAGGGAAACGTAACTTTTTCATACGAAGTTGACAAATATCCGCCGTCTTTACCAAAAATTGTTTCTGATTCAGAAAATTTTTATTCGCGAAAGCCTGCTCTTGTAAAAATCAGTTCAGATGCAGACAGCGAATTGTTTTATGGAATAAGTGAACCTTATATTATTGATAACGTAAGGAATTCTTACAGTAAAGATAGCGTTGAATTTCAAAACTTAAATCCGAAATACTATCAGAAAAGCGAACGTAATATTGTTTCAATAACGTTAAAACCTCAGGACAGGGGAGCCGTATATTTTAAAATCTGTGCTTATGCAAAAAAAGGTGAATTTACAAGTCCTGTTGCTCAGTATTCGGTAATTGTTGACCAGTATAATTATTATTATGATAAGGATTCGACGGCATTAATACCGATGGGAACTGCCGAAGCGCCGTTTACAGATTTTTCTCAATGCCTGGAAGCTGTAAACAACAGCAGACATTCATGCATTCACATAAAAAGTTCCGTTGATTTTCCTGAAGGTGTAAGTACGCTTTCTTCAAACTGTATAATCGATTCTGACGATGATTCTGTATTGTATTTTTCTCCAGGAAGTTCGCTTGTCGTAAAAAGTGCAAGCCTTGAACTGAACGGATGTAATATAAAAACAAAAGGCGTGTCGGCTGTAAAAAATAAGACAATTATTCCACTTATTAAACTTGAAAATTCCGTGCTTGATATGAATGACTGTGTTGTTTCGACAGAGTTTGGAAAAACGAGCACTTTAATAGACGGATATCAGTCTTCAATAAATATTCTTGATTCAACTGTATATACGGCAGCTTCTACCTATGCAAGCTGCATTACAGGTGTAAAATCTCGTCTGAATATAAAGAATTCCGTATTGAATTCAAAAGCAGAAACTTCGGTTGTAATTTCTGTTTCTGATGGAGAACTAAATCTTTCTGACAGTTCTCTAAAAACAGCCGGTTCAATGGGACGCATAATAGAAATGTTTGCTTCAAAAGGTGTTGCTAAAAACAATAAATTCCTTACCGAGCTTGAAGGCCGCGAATCTGATGAATATCCGGTTTATCTTGATAAAAAATCTTCTTTGCAGGATATAAGCAATGTTGGAAATGGATTCTGATAAGATAATACTCACTGTTGGTTTTGATGAAGCCGGTCGTGGTCCTCTCGCGGGGCCTGTTTCTGCTTCTGCTGTAATTCTTCCTCCTGATTTTCCGCTTGAAATTTTAAATGATTCTAAAAAGCTTACAGAAAAAAAAAGGCTCGCAGCTGAATCAATTATAAAAGAGAAAGCCTGCTGGGGTATTGCACTTGTAGACCACGACGAAATTGATAGAATAAACATTCTTAAGGCAAGTCTTCTTGCAATGAAAAATGCATATTTGCAACTGAACGAAAAACTTCCGTTGTGGTGTAAACAGAATAATATTGATTTTGAAAAATGCGTATTGTCAGGAATTACGGACGGTATATATAATCCAGAAGTTCCTTTTGAATGCCGTTGTGAACCAAAAGCTGATGCAAAATATCCACAGGTAATGGCAGCATCTATACTTGCAAAAACTTGCAGAGACAGGCTCATGGTAGAAATGGATAAAAAATACCCCGGTTATGGATATGCAAAGCATAAGGGGTATCCAACAAAACAGCATATAGAAGTGTTAAAAAAACTTGGGCCATCGCCTATACAGCGGATGACCTTTGGTTATAAAAAAGATTAGTTCTCTGAGCCGTCGTTATCAGGAGTTTCGGAAGGCTGTGCTTTCTTGCTTACGATGTGAACAACTCTTCCTGTTCTCTTAATTCCATCGTCGCGTTTTTCCTGTGTTTCAGAATCGCGTCCGTTCTTAAGTCTGTATACAGGTTTTGATCCTTTGCCTTTACCGAATTTTTCTTCTTTTGCAGCTTTCTTTTCTTTTGCGGCCTTCTGTTTATCCTTGCGGTCTTTTTCAATGAATTCCAATGATTTTTCCATTCCCTGAAGGAATTTCTGCATATCATCTGCAAAAACTGCAATCTGATGTCTGTCCTGTTCAGCTCCGTCTCTGTTCTTGCTTTCTACAATCTGAAGAAATACGTCGCCTGTTCTGTTTTCTTTTACATTGAAAAAATAAGAGCGGTTATCCAGATAGATTTGTGTTGTGAAAAGTTCTCCTCTTGCACCCATAATTACTCCAATATCAGATTATTTTAGTTTTATTCACGATGAAAATATCAATCGAAATAAAATACCATAAATCAAAATAAGATTCAATTTGTTTTGTTAAAAAGATTATTTACTTCTTTTACAGCTTCGAAAAGTTCTGATACATCTTTTTGTGTTGTATGAGGACCGAAACTGAACCGTACTGAAGTTTCCCTTTCTTCAGAAGAAACATTCATTGCTTCTAAAACAGGACGACTGTTCTTTTTTGAAGAGCAGGCACTTCCTGTTGAAATATAAAATCCTTTTGCATCAAGAGCCCGCAGCATAACATTGCCCGGTATATGACAGAAAGATGCTTGAACTACATAAGGCGAATAAAGATTCTCGTTTTGCGAATCTGCACGTCCATGCGGGATTACAGACGCTCCTTTTAATTCTGCAATGTTTTTTATGAATTCTTTTGTTATAAGTTTCTGTTCCTGATATTTTTCTTCGGCTTTTTTGTTGCGTTCACTTATTACGTAGCGTTCAAGGCATTTTGCAAAAGCAACAGCTCCCATTACATTTTCTGTGCCGCTTCTGATTCCATTTTCCTGTCCGCCGCCTTTCAAAAATGGTTCAATTTTATCTTTTACATAAAGAATTCCAATTCCTCTTGGACCGCATATTTTATGTGAGCTTAAAGCTGCACTGTCTATTCCAGGATGATTAAGATTTACAGGAATTTTTCCGATTGCCTGTACACAGTCTGTATGGAATTTTGGTTTTCGTTTTCCATCTGCCCATTTTGTTATTGCGTCTGCAATTTCGTAAATAGGCTGAATTGCACCTGTTTCGTTGTTTACAGCCATAACACAGACCATCATTGTTTGCGGTGTAAGAAGTTTTACGACATTTTCTGGTGTAATGATGCCGTTTTTGTCTGAAGGAATTTGCACTACGTTCCAGCCGCAGTGTTTCATTGCTAATGCCTGTTCTCTTACGGCAGGATGTTCTATGGAACTTATTAATACTGTTTTCTTTTCCTGTGATGAATTAGGTTTTGTCAGTAAAGAAAGAAGTGGAATCTGGTCGCTTTCAGTACCACCTGAAGTAAATATAATGTTTTCAGGTTTTACACCAAGTGCATCTGCTGAAATTTTTCTTGCCTGTTCTAAAAGAGAGCGTGCTTTTTTTCCTTCTTCATGTGTACTGGACGGATTTGCCCAGCTTTCCTTTGTAAGTTCAAATGCTTCCGATAATATATCGGTATCTACAGGACTTGTTGCAGCCCAGTCAAAATAGTGATTATGCATATTGTTTTCCATAAAGTAAAAATCTGTTTATTTTAGTACGGCAATTATTTCAGAGTCACTTACATTTTCTATTACAGTTTCTCCAACATCTTTTGTTATAATTATACGTATGTGCTCATCAAGATTCTTTTTGTCTTTTTTCATTACATTTAAAAATCGTTCACCAATGCCGCCGCCTTTTACAACAGGGGGAACAGCAGAAGTTTCCCAACCGTACTGTTCAAGTATGCCAAAAACTTCATCTTTGAAAGACTGTTTAATGTATTCTTTGTTAAGGCTTAAAAGGATTTCCCTTCCAATTCCCCATGCAACAGCATCTCCGTGAGTAATTGTACCAAGACCTGCAATCGTTTCAAGAGCATGTGCAAATGTATGTCCAAGATTGAGCGTAGCACGGATATTGTTTTCCATAAAGTCTTTTTCAACGACCATTCCTTTTGCCTTAACGCATTTCTGAATGATAGTCATAAGTGTATCGCTGTCACGCTGCTTTATTTTATCACTATGGTCACGGAATAATTCGTATAATTCTCTGTCAAAAAGAAGACCTGTTTTAAATGCTTCTCCAAGACCTGAGCGGTACTGATTTTCTGGAAGATATTTCAGGAATTCTGGATAATAATAAAGTTTCTGAGCAGGATGAAATGTTCCAATCATGTTTTTGTAATTTTCAAAATCGCAGCCGGTTTTTCCGCCAATAGAGGCGTCTACCATTGCAAGAAGTGTTGTCGGTACAAACTGAACTTTTACTCCTCGTTTAAAAATTGAAGCAGCAAATGCAGTGGTATCACAAATAACGCCGCCGCCAATACCAATAAATAAATCTTTTCTGTTAAAACCAGCTTCAAGTGCCTGTTTTACTATGGTAAGAACGCTGTCTACGGTTTTATATGCTTCTCCTGAACCTAAAATAAGAAGTATGTCTTTTCCGCATGCATTGTCATCAAATTTTTGAATGAATGGTTTAATGCAGTCAAGCTGTGCGATTGTGGCGTCTGTTACAAAAAAGCGTCTGTATCCGCAGTCAGTTCCAGGTTTAAACAATTCTGCTAAATCAGGAGTGCCGTTCATAAAGAAGATTTCAGATTTGTCAGTACCTGCATAAACAGCAGGGTAGTTAATGAATAAATTTTCGCTGCTCATAGCTCAAATAATACTGTTTTTTTTTAGTGAATACAATCAGATTGAAGATACTTGTTTTGTAAAATTAAAGAAATCAAAAAAAATCCAAAAATCATTTTTTTTCTAAATCAAAAGAAATAAATGCCGATAACAAGAGAGTGAAGAAGTATTTTTTTAGTTTTGCATTGATTTTGTTTATATTTTCCTCAATACAGCAGCCTGCATGGGCTTACATGGTAAAATTCAAGGAAGACTGGTACAAATTGTATCATGTCCATTACCAGCAGTATCCTGATGACTGTATCGAAAATATTTACTGGCTGGAAAAAGCTGCCCAGGCTGATTACTGCAATCCTCTGTTTATAGGTTTTACCGTAGAAAACGAAAAACAGTGGGAAAAATACAGATATCTTTTTCAGATGCATATCAACCTTAAACTTATTGAACAGCATCTTAGACTTGGAAGAACTTACGATAAAAAATGCATATATTTTTATGATTCACCATGGAAGGATGAATATCTTCGTAATATGGAAAAGGCTTTGGTATGTTATAAGGCAGGACTATATTATTGGACGGAAAGCCTTTTGTGGTTTGAAAAAGCAGATTCTCCGTCTTTCAATTTTCTTTTTATAACTGCCCGTCAGGATTGGGAAGATGAGCGGGAAAGAATAAAAAACGGAGAACTTGATTATAAAAAAATGCTGGAACGGGAAATAACCCGGCTGGAAAAAAATATAGAGGAATTAAAGGCAATGGACGGTACCTATTGAAGAAAACTCTTTGAAAAATAGTATTTATTATAAAAAATACTAAACTCGACCTCCTTTTTTTCCGATTTTTATATTGATTAGTGCTTATTATGGATTCGTCCATATAGCATAAGGGTGATTTTATGGGAAAAACTCACAGAATATTTCTGATTTTTATGTTTGTAATGACAGGTTCCTGTTGTTTTGCACGACAGATTTCATTTCAGATTGTGCAGCATGATTTAAGCTGCCAGAATGTGACAGAACAGTCCAATGCAATCGAAAATGAAGTAATGAACTGTTTTTTTGATAAAGGATATATCGTTACAAATTCCGAGGCTTCGGTTTCAGAATCAGATGGTCAGGACGAAACTTTGTGGCAGGAAGGTTTTGGAGAAGCCTTTGATGGTTATTCAGATTATTTTGTTCAGATAAAAATAAATTATATGGAAAGGGAATCAAAAATGAACGGCAGGCTTATAAAAGATGTCGGCTCAGTTGATTATAAAATTACATCAGTTCAGTCTGGTGAAGATATTGGATTCGATACAATCAGATATGAATTGTCAGAATCTACAAAATTCGATGCAAGGATAATTTCTTCGGATATAGTTAAGCAAATAAATAAGGCGATAAAGGTAAAAGCTTAAGGATGGTGGGAAGTATGAATAAAAAGAAGCTTGGATTTTTAGTAAAGATGATTTCTGTAGTCTCCGCTTGTCTTATGTTGGCATCGTTCAGTCCTTCTCTGGACGGACGTGCCGTTGTTGTAGACGATGGAGTATTTCCACAGGGATTGTTTGCAAAAACCGTAGGTTATCTTCCGGGAGACATTATTAGCGTAACAAGCATTGGCGGCGAAAATACCGTCGATCTTCTTGTTATCGGTGCTCTTGATCCTTCCGAAGGCGTAGCAATCATGCTTTCTCCAGAAGCTGCACAGGCAATTGGCATTGCAAGAAATACAAATGCAATCGTAAAAATTACAAAACGTTCTAGTCAGGATGAAAGAGTTTACGGTTCTGCTGTAATTGCAAAAAAAGCTGAAATTCCGCCTGTAGAAGAGGAAGAAGAAAAGCCTGCAGAAACAGAAAATACTGATTCAGCCGACAGTATCCTTAATCAGGATATACAGGAAGAAAATTATGATATTCCTGTATATCCTGTTGTAGAAGAAAGTGAAGAATCCAAATCAACAGAAGAACCTGCCGCTGAAGAATCGGAAGAAAACACAGAAGAAACTTTACAGGATGCAGAATCTCAAGACGAAAACAAAGAAGCTGAAAACGAGCCTTATTCTCTTATTGAAGTCTCTGAATCAGATGAAGAAACAGAACCTGCAGCAGAAGATGCAGAAGAAAATATTGCAGATATAACAGAAGAGCCTGAAGTTGAAGATCTTCCAGAAGAAGAACTTGGCGAAGAAGAACCTCTTGAAGAACCTTTTGTAGAAACTGTAGAAGAAACTCAGGAAGTTACAGAAGAACCTGCTGTAGAACCCGAAGTAGAAGATTCCTTAGAAGAAAATGTAGAAACTGAACTTCAGGAAGAAGAGATTACGGAATCGGTTCCAGAACAAACTGATGAAGAAGAGGTTCTTGTTGATGAAGAATATCTTGAACCTGTTGAAGAAATTGTAACCGAAGAATCTTTGGAAGATTCTGCGGCAGAAGAAACTCTATACGAAGATGAACCTATTGCTGAACCTGTGGAAGAAGAATTTGCAGAACAGATAGAAGATGATCTTGCGGCAGAAGCCCCTGCAGAAGAAACAGTTGAAAGTGAACTTGTAGAAGATGAAATTGAACCTTTGAAAGAAGAGCCGGAAGAAGATAAAGTTGATGTTATTGCCGAATCTCCTTTTGAAGAGGAAGAATATGATACTGATTTTGGTGAGCCTTTACCGGAAGAAGAAACTGCTGCTCATGAAGAAGTTCCTGCAGAAGAAATTCCTGCGGAAGAACTGTTCATAGAAGAAGAGTTGCCTGAAGAACCTGAAGAATCAGAAGTAGCTGAAGAAACATCTGAAGAAACAGAAGAAACAGAAAGTTCTGAAACTGAAGAAGAATCTGACGGTGAAGAAGAAAATGCTGAAACCGCTGAAACTGCTGAAACTGCAGAAGAAGCTTCTGAAACTGATGAAAACGCAGAAAGTGACGAAGAATCAGAAGAGGCTGAAAATACAGAAGAAGGCGATGAAGAGTATGAAGCAATTGTACTTGTTCCTGTAGATGAAAATCCTCCAGAGGAAGATGGTTCTAATGCAGAACAGGAAGATAATGATGGTGATATTGTATTCCTTGAAAAAGAAACAGTAACAAATAATTCAGAAACTTTAATCGAAAAAACAGAAAAGGAAACAATTGAAAAAGAAACAACAGAAATTACTTCTTCAGAATCTGAAAAAGAAACAACTTTGTCAGAAAAGACCTATACAGAAGCAAAATCTGTTTACGAAAAAGAAGTTATCGAAAATCATAAGGTTGAAAGTCTTAAAGATTTGAAGCCTGCAAGCTGGTATATTCAGATTGGAGTATTCAAAGATGAACAGAATATCCGAAATCTTATTTCAACTTATGGTTCAAAATATCCTGTTGTTCTTATTCCACTTTCTAATGGAAAAGGATATCAGGTATTGATTGGACCTCTTAGTATGGACGAATATGCAGTTGTTCTGAACAGATTTAAGTCTTATGGTTTCAAGGATGCATTCCTTAGAAAAATAAAATAACGACTTCAAAATAACGACATAAAAAGGGGAAATATGCTTAATTCTTTTGAAAAAGTTGCCTGTGTTCCAGATAGTGAAAAATGGACACTGGCAAATAAACGTGAAGTTCCTTTGTACGGACGCAATAATGATATACGTACCGATTTCGAAAGGGATTATACAAGACTGCTGCATTGTCAGGCATTCAGAAGACTTAAGCATAAAACCCAGGTTTTTTTTGCTCCTCATAATGATCACATCTGTACTAGAATGGAGCATGTTCTTCATGTTGCATCAGTCGCAACAACAATCGCAAAATATCTTGGATTAAATCCGCAGCTTGCAGAAGCTATTGCAATCGGTCATGATATTGGACACGCACCTTTTGGTCATCATGGTGAAAACTGTCTGAATAACCTTATGGAACAGAAGCAGGGAACAAATGCTCCAAAAAAATTCTGGCATGAACGAAACAGTCTTTTTTTTGCAGATTACATCGAAACTTTGCAGGATCCGTCTGGTACAGAGCAGAATCTGAATCTTACGTATGCTGTTCGCGACGGACTTATCTGTCATTGTGGAGAAATAGATCAGCAGGGCATAAAGCCAAGAAAAGAAGATATAGATCTTTATTCAATGAAACGTCCGGGATTTATCCAGCCTTTTACATGGGAAGGTTGTGTCGTTAAGATTGCAGATAAAATTGCATATCTTGGACGCGATATAGAAGATGCACGCGCCTATCACATAATAGACATGACTTCATACCGCCGCCTGCGCGAAATTGTCGGTTCTACACTCGGTTTTGAGCATAAGGGCGCGCATGCATTGCGAAGCGGAAAAGCAATAAATACATCTGTTCTTATTAACGATTTGATTGTTGATTTATGTAACGAAAGTTCTCCAGAAAAAGGCCTTTGCTTTTCGGATGAGTATTTCAAATTCATTCTTGAACTTAAAAAATTCAATTTTGCCCATATTTACAATCACTGGCGTCTTCAGGAATTTTCAATTTATGCAGAAAATATTATAAGTACATTGTTCCGTACGCTTATGAAAACGCACGATTTTGCAAAAAACGGACGTGTTTATCAGGCGCTGAAATTTTATCCGAAATTATGTACGACTTTTGAAGACTGGCTTGTTAAATATACGAATTACCGTCCTTTTTCAATCGAAAAACACGATTTTGTAAACCGCAAGGCAATTATGCGTTATAATACGCAGGTTGTTTTTGATGTAACCGATCCAGTTTCTTTTGAAAAATGTGTCATTGAATATATTTCAGGAATGACAGATTTGTTTGCCATTGAAGTTTACGAAGAAATTATCACATTCTGATATTAATAAACTGTAAAAAATTAAATTTCATATATTACAATAAAATTCCGCGTGTCTTCAAAAATTCCTTCATCCTGTTGTGAACGTTTTTTTTATCGCTTGTCCACATCGGTTCTATAAGGATTTTTTTTGCACCGTCCCCTGTAAGTCTGTGAATGACAATGTCCTCTGGAATAATACACAGTGCCTTGTAAATAAGGTCAAAGTAATTTTCCATGGAAAGACATTCGAATGTGTCTTCTAAATACATCTTTTCAAGAACCGTATTTTTTAAAACATGAAGCACAGAAATTTTTATGCCGTCCGTATGATTTTGAATGCAGAACCGTATGGAATCAAGCATGTCTTTTTCGGATTCTCCAGGAAGTCCGAAGATAATGTGCGTTACAATATGAATCCTGCAGTTTTTATGCTCTGCTGCTTTTTCTTTAATTCGTCGTACTGCACAAACGTAATCTTGCGAGGAATATTGTCTGTTAATAAGTTTTCCTGTTTCATCATTTTGTGTCTGTAGTCCAAGTTCAAGAATTACATAATTATTGCATGCAAGAAGAATTATTTTCTCAAGAATTTCATCAGCAAGGCAGTCTGGGCGGGTGGCAATCGAAAGTGCGCAGATGTCGGGGCAGGAGAGTGCTGTAAGGTATTTATTGTAAAGTTCATCTGCATTTCCGTATGTATTTGTAAAATTCTGAAAATATGCGATATATAATTTCTTTTTTTGAGTTTTAAGCTTTGATTCAACAAGTTTTTTTGCATTTTCTATCTGTTCTTCTACCGAAAGGTTCCTGTCCGACGCAAAATCTCCTGAACCGCTTTGACTGCAAAATATGCATCCACCTTTTGCTTTTGTGCCGTCCCTGTTTGGACAGGTGCAGCCGGCATCTATTGAAATTTTATAGGCTTTTCCACCGAATTGCTCCTTATAAAAATCTGATGCTGTTCTTAATTTTCTGAATTGAGTGAGTCCTGAAGAATTTTTCTGTGAGATTGATTTGTATACCATTTACCTTAGTTCTTTAGAATTTCATTAAGAATTTTATGCATTATTTCAAAAGATTCCGGCGTAAGACTTGAAATGTCATCTCCCATTGTATGCAGAAGTTTCCATGATTCAGGTCTGTACATATAAAAATGATTATCCGCAGACATTCCGTTTTTTTTCTGCAAAAGCATTTTTTTTAAGCATGATTGATATGATTTTGCTTCGTTTTTTGGAAGCATGGAAATTACAACTGCAGGAATTCCATTTGCAATAAAACCTGCGTCATCGCTGTAATTTGTCGGAAGTTTCATAAAAGAGCCAGTGCTTTTTAATAGAAGCTGTTCGGCTTTTTCTTCAAGAACCTGCTGTTTTTTCTTAAACTCTTCAGAGGTTTTATTTGTAAGGCTTGAAAGACAGATGAAAGGAACATCTCCGCGACCCATGCAGTCAAAAACGAATATTTCATCAAAAGTTTTGCCTTCTTCTTTAAGGTGTTTTGCAAGCTGATATGCACCCTGCGATAAAACTCCGTTCTGCCCCTGTTCCTCTCCGTCTGTAAAAATAATTGTAATATTGTTTGAGAGTTTTTTCTTTGCCTGTTCAATTGCCCATGTAAGCAGACAGAAAACCGCACTGCTGTTATCGTTAGCGCCAGGCGTGCCGTTTACCCTGTCGTAATGTGCAATAAGTAATTTTTTTGATTTATTTGAAGAAGAATCTGAACAAAGATTTATAACAATGTGATTTTTATCATCCAGCTGAATAACATAATTTGGAATTTCTGTGTTCTGAAGGTATTTCTGAATAAAATGGAGACGGTTGCATCCCAGTCTGATAAATTCTATAAACTCCGATGGTATCTCATACATATTTACAATATATCATATAAAAATAAAACTGTCATAAAAAAAACATTTTTTAACGAATTTCTTCATGACAGTCTTATTAGTTATGAATAATTATGTTTTAGAACAAAAAACTTAGATTCCGATATAATGCGTATTTACTTTTTCCTGTACGTATTTAATGAAATCTTCAAGCTTCATTGTTTCCTGAGGCTTCTTGCTTGAATAGCGGTATCTTACACAGACAGTACCGTCTTCCTTTTCCTTTTCGCCTACAACGAGGATGTAAGGAGTTTTGTGTTCCTGTGAAATCCTCTTGATTTTAGCTTTCATGTTGTCTGCATCAAGGTATGCGTTTGAACGGATGTCTGCTGCAAGAAGAGCATCGTTTATCTGTCTTGCATAATCATCAAGTTCATTTGTTACTGGAACAACTGCTGCCTGTTCAAATGCAAGCCATGTAGGGAAAGCTCCTGCAAAGTTTTCAACAAGAATACCGAAGAATCTTTCAAAAGAGCCGAGAACCGCACGGTGAAGCATAATCGGATGATGTTTTTTGTTATCGGCACCGATGTAAGTTGCGTCAAGGCGTTCTGCACTTGGAAGCTGGTAGTCTACCTGAATTGTACCGCACTGCCATTCACGTCCGAGACAGTCATAAAGTTTGAATTCAAGTTTTGGACCGTAGAATGCACCTTCGCCCGGCTGAACTTCGTATTCAAGGCCTGCTTCGTGACATGCATCAGAAAGCTGTTTTTCTGCCCGTTCCCATGTTGCAAGGTCGCCTACGTGATCTTCAGGCATTGTAGAAAATTTAACGACGAGATTGTCAAAACCAAAGTCGTGATAAACATTCTTCAAAAGCTTACAGAATTTTGCAACTTCAGAACCAAGCTGTTCTTCTGCAACAAAAATATGAGCATCATCCTGAACAAAACCACGGATACGCATTACGCCATGCAAAGTTCCGCTTGGTTCGTTTCGTACATCATGACCGAATTCTGCAAGACGGAGCGGCAAATCCTTATAAGAACGCTGGCGGCTCTTAAAAATTTCAATTGCACCAGGACAGTTCATCGGTTTGATTGCAAACATGCGTTTTTCAGATTCTGTAATGAACATATTCTGCTGATAGTGTCCCCAGTGACCTGAACGTTCCCACAAAGAACGAGGCATGATTGCAGGTGTATTAACTTCAAGATATCCGTCGCGTTTAATCATCTTGCGCATGTAATCCTGCATTACTGTATAAATTGTCCATCCGTTTGGATGCCAGAAAATCTGACCAGGATCTTCAGGATCAAGATGGAATAAATCCATTTCCTGACCAATTTTTCTGTGATCGCGTTTTTCAGCTTCGGCAAGCATTGCAAGATAATCTTTTAAATCATTCGGTTTTGCAAAACACAAAGCATAAACACGGGTAAGCATTGGCCTGTCAGAATCACCGCGCCAGTATGCTCCTGCTACACGGTCAAGCTTAAATGCCTGTCCGTTAATTTCTTTAGTATTTGCAACATGAGGTCCGCGGCAAAGGTCAAGATAGCCGTCCTGTTCATAAGTTGTAATTGTTGCATCAGCCGGCAAGTCATTTATAAGTTCAAGTTTGTACGGTTCGTCAGCAAAAAGCTTAAGAGCTTCTTCTTTAGAAACTTCCTTGCGGATAAAGTCGTGGTTTCCGGCGAGGATTTTCCTCATTTCTTTTTCTACAGCAGGAAAATCGGTTTCGGTGAATTTGGTGCCTGTGGTGAAATCAAAGTCGTAATAGAATCCATTTTCGATTGCAGGACCTATAGCGATTTTTGTTCCCGGATAAAGATTTTTGATTGCCTCTGCCATTACATGTGCGCATGAGTGCCTGATGATTTGTAATTTTTCGTCAGCCATTTTAATCTCCTTGTGATTATATAGTTACACCAAATTCCAGAAAGCATACGCCTTCTGATAATAATTTTGAATCAATATTATAGTAAATTGTAATCATAAAGTACATTGTTTTTGAAAAAAACTTTATTATTACCTGAACTTTCTCATTATATAATTTTTTAGTAGAAACTGGCGTAAAGGAACGAATCGTGGGACAAAAACATTCTTTTTGCGGCTGCTGCTCCTGCAGCAAGTTATATAGTTTCTATACCGCAAAAAGCATGTAGCGCATTATTGTGCGTTTTTGAACCACGAGTTCGTGACTGGAAGCCAGTTTTGTAAATATTTTTTTAATGAGAATGTTTTGTTATTATTACAGTTTTAGCTGTTAGTCCCTCGTGATATTCCTCAACCATCCTTTCTTAAAATAGTGGATGAAAATTACAGGCATTTTTTCAAATTCATCAAGATAGAGAATAAAATAAACCCATAACGGCGGAAGTTTTAATACAAAGGCAGAAATCAGTCCAAGCGGAACTGAAATTCCCCACATTATAACACAGTCCATTATAAAACCGAATTTTGCATCACCGCCTGCCCTGAAAATTCCACAGATTAAAACTGTATTAATTGCAGCCCCTGTTAT
>CAMOWQ010000020.1 GCA_946628495.1 uncultured Treponema sp.
GCCGTGTAATGATTGAATTCTCTTCTCCAAATACAAACAAACCTCTTCACCTTGGCCACGTGCGCAACGATGCCCTTGGTGAGTCTGTTAGCCGCATCCTCAAGGCTGCCGGTGCAGATGTTTACAAGGTAGACCTCATCAATAACCGTGGTGTTCATATCTGTAAGTCTATGCTGGCTTATAAGCTTTTCCACGAAGCAAAGGGCGACACTCCGGAATCTCTCGGAATGAAGGGCGACCACTTTGTTGGTCAGTGCTATGTAGAGTTTGACAAATACCTCAAGGGCGAAAAAGACAAGCCTGAAACAGCTCACCCGGAAGCAAATCAGATGGCAGAAGATATGCTGATTAAGTGGGAAGCCGGCGATCCTGAAGTTCACGCTCTCTGGGAAAAGATGAACGGCTGGACTTTTGATGGTGTAAAGGCAACTTATGACCGTACCGGAATCAGCTTTGATAAATACTACTTTGAAAGTGAAACTTACCTCAAGGGAAAAGATGAAATCATGAAGGGCCTTGAAAAGGGAGTTTTCTTTAAGGCTGAAGATGGTTCTGTCCGCATTGACGTTACAGACGTTGTAGGTAAGGGTAAGGACGAAGATAATCACGAAAAGGTACTTCTCCGTAAGGATGGAACTTCTGTATATATTACTCAGGATATTGGAACTGCAATCAGCCGCCACGACGACTGGGCTTTTAATCAGCTGGTTTATGTTGTTGCCAGCGAGCAGAACTATCACTTCAAAATCCTTTTCCACATCCTTAAAAAACTTGGCTTTGAGTGGGCAGATAAGCTTTATCACTTAAGTTATGGTCTTGTAAATCTTCCAAGCGGACGTATGAAGAGCCGCGAAGGTACTGTTGTAGATGCTGATGATTTAATCGATTCACTTCATGCAGATGCACTTGCAGCTATTAAAGAACGCGGCCGTGATGAACAGGTAGGAGATGCAGACGAGGTAGCAGAAAAGGTAGCTCTTGGTGCTCTTCATTATTATATGCTTCAGGCAACTCCTATTAAGGATATGCTTTTTAATCCTGCAGAATCTTTGAGTTTTAACGGAAATACAGGTCCTTATCTTCAGTACATGGGTGCACGTATTAACTCTATTTTGGGTAAAGCGTCGGAAGCCGGTATTTCTGGTGATGATTCTGACACTGCTGTTGCTCTTCTTACAAGCGAAGATGAATGGGCTTTGATAAAGCAGCTTGGTGAATATCCTTCAGTTGTTCAGAAATCTGCTGAAAATCTTGATCCTAGCGGAGTTGCAGCATTTGTTTATGATACTGCAAAAGCATTCAGTAAATTCTATCAGACATGCCCTATTGTAAATGCCGAAAATAAGCAGCTTTCTGGCGCACGTCTTTATCTTGCAGAATGTACGCTTCAGGTAATAAAGAATGCAATGAATCTTGTTCTGGTTCCATATCTGGAAAAGATGTAATCGCATGATTTATAGATAAAGAAGCCTTTTATGCAAGTCAAACAAAAACGCATATTTGTCATATCTTTCGTAGTCGTTTTGTTTTTTTGTATGCCTGTATCTATGTTTGTTTACAGGTGGAATTCCTACAGAAATATTGAGACGGTTTCTTATCCCGTTTCTGAAGATTACGAAGATATGATTCTTTCTCCTCTGCCATATAAAATAAATCCGCCTGAACTGAATGTTGGAGCAGAATCCGCCATCTTAATAAATTATTCAAACGGAAATATTTTATACGAAAAAAATGCAGATGAAATAATTCCGCCTGCAAGCATGACAAAACTGTTCTGCATGTATGTTGTTGAAGAAGAAATTGCAAAAGGAAAATTTTCATATAATCAGATTGTACCGCTTATGCCAAAGTCATGGGCCTGTAATATGCCGCCTCATTCCTCTTTGATGTTTCTTGGTAAAGGGCAGGTTGTGACGATGGAAGAACTTCTTCTTGGACTTTCAATTTGTTCTGGAAATGATGCCGCTTATGCTCTTGCCTATACGGTTTGCGGCAGTATGGAACTTTTTGTCGAACGGATGAATCAAGTTGCAGACAGTCTTGGACTTAAGAATACTCATTTTGTAGAAAGTTCAGGATATAGTGAATTAAATACAACAACTGCCCGTGAAATGGCAGAATTTGCGCGAGTTTATATAAAGCGTCATCCTCAAAGTATTGAACGTTTTCATTCAAAAAAAAGCTTTACATATCCTCAGAAAAAAAATCTTGCGCCTGGTGATGTTTTGGAAGCTCAGGATTTTTCTAACGGAATTCCTGAACATATTACGATGCCTGTTACTCAAATGAATACTAATCCTTTGCTGGGAAAATACGAGGGCTGCGACGGTCTGAAAACAGGTTATATTGATGAAAGCGGTTATAATCTTGCACTTACGGTTTGTCGTGACGGTAACAGGTTTATTTCTGTAACAATGCGTGGAAAGGGAAATAATACGAGGGAAGGACAGGCCGGAAGGATAGCAGACGGAATGGAATTGATGGACTGGGCTTTCTATAATTTTTGTGATGCTGATATCTCTGATTATATAAAATGTTTTTCGATAAAAAATTTCGGTACAAAAGAAAAAACGCTCAAACTTATTCCTGAAAAAGCGCCAAAAACTCTTACTTTTCCAAAAACAGATGAATTGAATAGTAGGGATGAAATAAAAAATGTGCTTTCGGTTGAATATGAGTTTTCTGATGCGGTATATGGCGCGGTTGAAGCTGGAACAGAGCTGGGAAGCATAAAAATTTTGATAGGAAAGCATATTCTTCAGGAAATAAAATTGCAATCTGAAAAAACAACAGTCAGGGAAACTCCAGTCTGGCTTCCTTTTGACAGATTTATATATAAGTTGCAAAAGAAGGCTTCTTAATAATTTATTAAGTTCTGAAAATTAGTATATCAGGTTCATTCCTGGAATTATAAGCAGACCTCTTGAACTAAAATTAAAAACGTGATATATTAATTTCAATTTCCGGTGCTTTAGCTCAGCTGGATAGAGCAGCTGCCTTCTAAGCAGCAGGTCGGCGGTTCGAGCCCGTCAAGCATCAAAAATACACAGTAAAATATTCAAAAGGACTTTTAGGAGTCCTTTTTTTATTTCCTTAGCTATATTTTCAAATCTTCCATCTATCAAAAAAATGCATGAAAATTATATAATTATTATTATTGCATAAAAATAAATCCATACTAAAATTATAATTGAAAAAAGATAAAAGGTGTTACAGCATGATTATTAGCAGCAGCTTGTTTAAGGACGTTCGGACTGCAAATCCTGTTTCTGCATGTCGGTTTTGTGCAGATCCGTTTGCTATTGAATATGAAGGAAGACTTTATTTGTATGGAACGAACGACCAGCAGCAGTATATTGAAAACAGATATAAAGGAAATAATACCTACGAAAAGATAAATTCTCTGGTTTGTTTTTCTACCGATGATATGATTAACTGGACGTTTCACGGGGAAATTGATGTAAAAAAGGCGGCTCCGTGGGTTCTTTCGTCCTGGGCTCCGTGCGTTATATATAGAAAAGGAAATGATGGTAAAACACATTTCTATCTTTATTTTTCAAACAGTGGTTGTGGTGTAGGTGTTCTTACTTCAGAAAGTCCTGTTGGTCCCTGGTCTTCGCCGCTGAATAAACCTTTGATTAATTTTGATATGAAGGATATCGGAGATGTTCCAAATCCTTTTGACCCTGGTGCATGTATTGATTGCGACGGAAACGGCTATCTGGTTTTTGGTGGCGGCATAGCAAAAGGTTGCGATGAATCATTTCCGGGAACAGTACGAATCGTAAAACTTGGAAAAGATTTTGTTTCTGTTGAAAATGATTTTGTTCAGATTCCGGCTCCTTATTTTTTTGAAGCAAGCGATTTGTATTATATGAACGGTACTTTTGTTTATTCTTACAATACAAACTGGGTGGAACGCAAGTATTGGAATCTTCCAGAAAGTGAACCTAGTCCCTGCTGCATGTCATATATGACTACAAAAACTCCAATGGACGGTGCAAGCTGGAAATATCAGTCGCATTATTTAAAAAATCCGGGCGAAATGGGGTTTAATTACAGTAATAATCATGCATGTCTCGTAAAATTCAAAGGAAAGCATTATATTTTTTATCATACTCTCATGCTTCAGGATAAAAAAGGCATTTCGGGAGGTTTCCGCAGCATTTGCGCAGATTCTATTGATATTGATGAAAAAAATGCATGTATTTCTATGGCATCTGGAACAAGGGAAGGTGTTCAGGCTGACGGTAAAGTGTGTCCGTTCAAAAATGTTCATGGCAGCCTTCAGTTTACGTCTGCTGATATTGATTATTTTAAGAATAACGGTTCGGTAAGCTTGAGTCAGGGGGCCTGGATTCTGATACGAAATGTCGATTTTGAACAAAATGCCTGTGAATTAATTGTTACGGGGTCTGGACATGGAAGTTTTTCATTTTTTGCAGATAAGATGGAAGGGGAGCCTGCGGCAGTTATAAATGTTGACAGTGAGTTTGCCTGTACATTATCTTCGTCATTAAGTTTGACTGGCGTTCATGATTTTTACATTGTAATGTCAACTGCGGGACTTAAATTAGATAAATGGTTTTGCCGTGCCAATTCCTAAAGTTTCTGACAGGGGGATTTTATGAAATATATTGTTCAGCCTATGTTTCTGAAAGAAGCTGTTTATTATGATTATTCTTATGAAGATTGTGATATTCCGCATCTTAATCTGACACGTTTTATTCTTTGCCTAAAGAACGGCTTTGATGACTGTTATGAAAATTTCAAAGATTTTGAAGATGTTGAATCTTTTCTTAAATGCAATGAAAGTGACTGGCAGGAAGCAGGTTATTATAATGCAGCTCATGTTTTTGTTCTGGATGATGAAGAAAAAGTTGTAAGGGAAGAATTTTATTCCGTATTATCTCAAAGTTTTATTCAATATACAAAAAATCAGAACTCTTATTTTCTAACAGATGCAAAGCTTGAGCTGAAGCAGTCTAAAAAATTCTATACAAATAAATCTGCATTTAATAAGAAATTTCTAGGCAAGGAGTTATTTGCCGGTTGTAAGTTAAAAATAAAATAATTGTCTGATATTCTAAGTTTTGTGTTAGAAGTTTTTTATAAAAAAAACGGGCGGTGGTAAAAATGCCATCGCCCGTTTTTATTTAGGATTTTAATAAGTTTGGCTTAAACTTTAAATTTATCAATCTGTCCGCCAATATCGTCGATAGAGGTTTTCATCCTTTCTGAAATTTCACGGAGCGCAAGACCAGTTTCCTTGATTTTTGTGGCACCATGTGTCATTTCTTTTACGCTGGTCTGAATAATGCCTGTTGCATCCTGAAGATTCTGAACTTCTTCAAGAATTGCCTTACTTCCCTGTGACATTTCTACGCTTGCAGTTTTTACTTCAATTGTAGAATCATTCATAGAATGAAGTGCATTCGAAATCTGCATAGAACCTGTATTCTGTTCTTCCATTGCAGCCTGAATAAGTCGTACAAGCTGTTCTGTATCTGTAATTTTGTTTGTTACAGACTGGAATGCCTTGCTTGATTCTTCAGAAGCGGAAACTACGCTGTCGATTGAAGTCTTGATATTATTAAGCTGATTACCGATTGTCTTGGACTGTGAAGAAGAGGTTTCTGAAAGTTTTCTGATTTCGTCTGCAACTACAGAGAATCCTTTTCCTGCGTCTCCAGCGTGAGCAGCTTCGATTGCGGCATTCATGGCAAGAAGATTTGTCTGTTCTGCAATAGCTGCAATGGCAGAGTTTGCATCCTGAAGTGTTTCACTCTGGCTCTTTATGTCTTCAATAATCGTGTTTACGTTCAGCTGCATCTGAATACCAGTCTGAGCTGAATTTGCAAGTCCTTCAAATGATTCTGACATTTTTTCCATTGAATTGTTTACAGACTTGATGTTTCCTATCATCTGTTCAATTGCGGAAGAGGCATCTGAAACCTGAAGAGACTGCTTTTCAATCATGTGTCCAAGAGATTCGATGTTGCTTGCAATTTCATTTACGGCACCGGCTGTTTCATGAACTGAATTAGACTGATTATCAATCTGATTGTGTACGGAATCAATACTTGTAAGAATTTCTTCAATAGAAGTTGCCGTATTCTGTGTAGAAGAATTCAATGCATCTCCTGCGGAACCAAGTGTGTCGCGTGATTTTTTAACCTGTGTGATAATTGTCTGAAGTTTTTCTGAAAATTTATTGAATCCTTTTACAATATCACCGATTTCATCATTAAGATTGATGTTGATTCGTTTTGTAAGGTCTGCATCTCCTGTTGAAATATCGTCGATGGTTGTCTTTACAAAACTGAGCGGTTTTATAAGGAATGAAATAAGAATGAAAGTTGCAGTTACTACAATAATACCGGCAATTATGATAGAAATTACGATAATCATAGTAATTCTTGAAAGACTTGCAAAATATTCTTTGTAAGGAACTGCACATAAAACAGCCCAGTTGCTTTCATCACCCGTAAAGGCATAGGAAACAACCATTTTTTCGTTTGTAGTTGGGTCAATTACAATATCATATCCATTCTGGCCTGCAAGTACTGATTGCATCATCTTGTCCCAGCCAGTTTTCGGTGTTCCGTCGTCTACTATAGGTTTACCATTGTTTTCCTGAAGAGCGGCAATATCGTCATTAGATAAACCTTCGTAAGTTGTTGGTCCTATTGTCATTCCAGAAGAGGTGGAAATAATTATTGGATGTGAATTTTTTCCGATAAGAATTGATTCTGAAAGATTGTATACATCAGAACCGTTTACCATTGAAGAAAGAATTCCTATTGGTTTTGCTGAATTTTTCCCATATACAGGTATACAATAGAACATAATTGTATCATCAGAAGCGCCTTCAATCATGTAGCTTTTTGGAAGCGGGTCAATTACGAAATGTTTTCCCGAAATTGTTTGAATGAAAAAATCAACATCATGAACGTCAACATACGCTCCGTCTGGTCTTATACAAATACCTTCTGCACTGTAAAATGCAAGGTTTTCAAAATGCTTAGGATTTGATAAGGCTATTTCCGAAAGCTGGGCTACTTTTTCTTCCAGCGAAATTGATTCATCCCGAACGAATGGAAGTGCTGCAATACTTTCCAAAAGGTAGAATTCCTTTTTATTAACATCCTGCAGTATTTTTACGGATTTTTGAGCGTTTAACTCCATGATTTGCTGTGTGTCTCTGGATATTGATGAAGCCAGTTCAGTTCTTGCAAAAAGACCTATTACAATAACTGCAAGATTTATCAAAATAACAACAAAGATAATGATTTTGAATTTTAATCCAAATCTCATAGATGCCTCCTGCACTAAAGTTCATGATTGTGCATTTTTTTTATTCTATACATATAAGTTGTATAATGAATACTAAAATTGTATTCCTGTTTTGGCTTTTTGTAAATCGATAAAACGGTTAAATTTAAATAATTTGTTATATTTTTTTTACATTTCTTTGTATTGACATGAATGTTAGTTAATACTAATATTAGTGAAGTCTAACAGGGAAGTTAGTAAAAGCTAATAAACTTTTATTAACACAGAACTTTTTAACGCGATGTGAACGGGGGAATAAGATGCCTTTGACAATGGTAAATCAGGATGAATGTCTGTTGATAAAAAAAATCAACGGTAAGGATGATGTTCGAAAATTTTTAGAAAACCTTGGATTTGTTGTTGGTATGGAAGTTTCTGTTGTGTCTAAAATCTGCGGAAATTTGATTGTTCAGATAAAAGACAGTCGTGTTGCAATCAGTAGTGAAATGGCACAGAAAATAATCGTATAAATTTTTTTTACCCAATAAGTTAGGCGGAGCTAATCCAGTATATTTTAAGGAGATATAAATAATGACATTAAAAGAAACAAAAACTGGTCAAACCGTAACAGTTACAAAACTGAACGGCGAGGGTGCGGTAAAACGCCGCATTATGGACATGGGAATTACAAAGGGCACGGAAATTTATGTGCGAAAAGTAGCTCCGCTTGGTGATCCGGTAGAAATTACAGTCCGCGGATATGAACTTTCAGTTCGCAAAGCAGATGCAGAAATGGTAGAGGTACAGTAAATGATAAAGATAGCCTTAGCAGGAAACCCGAATGCGGGAAAAACAACACTTTTTAATGCTCTCACTGGTTCAAATCAGTTCGTAGGAAACTGGCCTGGAGTAACTGTAGAAAAAAAAGAAGGAAAATTAAAAGGTCATAACGGCGAAGTTGTTATTATGGACTTGCCTGGTATCTATTCGCTTTCTCCATATACACTTGAAGAAGTAGTATCGCGTGATTACCTTGTAAAGGAACGCCCTGACGCAATTTTGAACATTGTAGACGGAACAAACCTTGAAAGAAACCTTTATCTTACAACTCAGCTTGCAGAACTTGGAATCCCAATGGTAGTTGCTGTAAACATGATGGATATCGTAAAGAAGAACGGAGACAGGATTCATATTGATGCAATGAGGGAAGAACTTGGCTGTCCTGTTGTAGAAATCTCTGCTTTAAAAGGAACAGGCTGTCTTGAAGCTGCAGAAATTGCAGTAAACAAGGCAAACGAAAAAAAGCCTATGATGTACAAGCACCGCTTTGAAGGTTGTGTAGAACACGCTCTTGCACATATTGAAGAAGCTGTCATTCACGATTTACCGGAAGAACAGCACCGCTGGTATTCTGTAAAACTTTTTGAACGTGATGAAAAAGTTATCGCTTCACTTGGAATTGCAGCAGAAAAGTTGCAGCATATTGAAGAAGATATTAAATCCTGCGAAAAAGAACTTGATGATGATTCAGAATCTATCATTACAGCAGAACGCTACAAGTATATTGAATCTATCATCAAAAAGTGCGTAACAAAAAAGAACCGCTCAAAACTCACTACATCAGATAAAATTGACCGTGTAGTTACAAACCGCTGGCTTGCACTTCCGATTTTTGCCATTGTAATGTGGTGCGTTTATTATGTTTCTATGGTAACAATTGGTTCTGCCGCTACAGACTGGGCAAACGACGGTCTCTTTGGTGATGGTTTCCATCTGTTTGGAATTGGAACCGCCGCTTACGAAGAAGCTGCAGAAGAATACGGCGATACAGCAGCAATTCTTGAAGCCTACGAAAACGGCGATGTTACTTACATTACAGTAGATGATGAAACAATGGAAGTTTCTGACCCTATTGAAATTACAGAAGAAGCTGTAGCAGAAGCAAAAGAAATGGTTGAAAAATATGGCGAAGAAGGACCTGATCCTGCAGATTACGGCGTATGGGTTCCTGGAATTCCTGCTGTTATCGAAAGCGGTCTTGACGCAATTGGTTGTGCCGACTGGCTCAAAGGTTTGATCCTTGACGGTATTGTTGCCGGTGTTGGTGCTGTATTGGGTTTTGTTCCACAGATGCTTGTATTGTTCATCTTCCTGGCCTTCCTTGAAGCTTGTGGTTACATGGCACGTATTGCATTCATTCTTGACCGTATTTTCCGCCGCTTCGGACTTTCCGGAAAATCATTTATTCCGGTTCTTATTGGAACAGGTTGTGGTGTTCCTGGTATTATGGCTTGTCGTACAATCGAAAATGAACGCGACCGCCGCATGACAATCATGACAACAACTTTCATTCCTTGTGGTGCAAAGGTTCCGTTTATCGCCCTTGTAGCAGGTGCCATTTTCGGCGGTTCTGCATGGGTTGCAACATCAGCATATTTTATAGGAATTGCCGCAATCATTACTTCTGGTATTATTCTTAAAAAGACAAAGCCATTCATGGGCGAAGTTGCTCCATTTGTAATGGAACTTCCTGCTTACCACTGGCCGACATTCGGAAATGTAATGCGCTCAATGTGGGAACGCGGCTGGTCATTCATCAAAAAAGCCGGAACAATCATCTTGCTTTCGACAATTGTTGTATGGTTTACATCGTTCTTTGGCTGGGCAGAAGACGGATTCAGAATGCTTTCAGAAGATGAACTTGATGTTTCAATTCTTGCAAAAATAGGAAACTGCGTTGCATGGATTTTTGCTCCTATAGGTTGGGGTAACTGGCAGGCAGCTGTTGCTTCTGTTACAGGTCTTGTTGCAAAAGAAAACATTGTAGGTACAATGGGAATCCTTTACGGTGGAGAAGAGACCTGGACAAACCTTGCTGCTGCATTTACTCATCCGGCTGGACTTTCATTCTTAATTTTCAACCTGCTATGTGCTCCTTGTTTTGCCGCAATCGGTGCTATAAAGCGCGAAATGAACAGCAGAAAATGGACCTGGGCTGCAATCGGCTGGCAGTGTGGATTTGCTTATGTGGTATCGTTTGTAGTATACCAGATGGGTTGTATGTTCAGCGGAAACGGTAACATCGTTGGATTTATTTTGGCAATTGCCGTAACAGCCTGCTTTATCTGGGCTCTTTTCAGAAAGCCTAAAGCTGTAAAATAGAAAATTTGACATGAAATAAACAAAGGATGGTAAAAATTTATGACTATCATCCTTTGTTTATCTTTTTATTCCTTTTATTCTTTGTTATAATTTTTAGCGAGGCGTTGTTTTATGGGAACTTTTATCGTATCTTTAATTCTTTTAGTAATAATTGCGTTTATTATTAGATATATGATTAAATCAAAAACTTCTGGAAAACATCCGTCTTGTGGTGGAAACTGCGGTTCCTGTGGTCACGCATGTTCTGCATTAGAACATTCAATTTCGTTTTTGGAAAGTCAGAAAAAATAAAAATCAGGATTATGTAGTCACCTCAGTCAAGTCAGTATGTAATGCAAAATGATAAATGCAGAGACCAGCTGGAGGTTATGACATGAATGAAAAAATGATATCAGGGTTGGTTATCCCGACTGCTGTTTTTCGGTAAACGATAACTGGTTCAGATACAGAACTGGTGCAATTATTATAGAAGATAATTCCTTTCTTGTAGTAAAAAGCGAAACTTCAAAATATTATTACACGGTGGGCGGCGGCGTTCACATGAACGAAAAATCAGAAGAATGTGCCATGTAATTGAATTTTATTATCTTATGAAAAGCCGCGGCAAAAAAGATGCTAAGTGCAGCAGTACCGGTTTGGATAACGCAAAAGAATCAATTTATTGGATTCCTCTTGAAAAACTTTCCGAAACCGATATAAAGCCTGAGTTTTTGCGCACCAGAATGAATGAAATTTTAAACAGTAAGGGCGTAATTCATATTGTAAATGATGAAAGACGCTGAGTGAATTCGTGGAATATTCAGAATTAATAAGCTTAAAAACTAAAACTCTTTTACAAGTTCCTTGCAAAGCATTACAAGATTATAGCGGATTCCTTTTCGTTTATCCCAGGAACGGGTATTCCATTCATCCTGAGAAACATCGTCGCCGCCATAAATAATTGCACCGTAATCAAAATTGCGGAACTGGGCAACTGCAATACAACCGGCCTGTTCCATTTCTACAATTTTTGCGCCTTCAGATTTCCGCTGTTCTACAAGGGCTTTTGTTTCGCGGAACATTGCATCAGTTGTCCAGGTAAGCCCTGTTAAATAAGAAATTTTATGCTTTTCAAGATATGCCGTAATTTTTGAAGTAATTTTTTTGTCTGTATAAATATAGCGCGAAGGTTTTATATAACGGTAAGAAAATCCTTCATCGCGGATTGCACCTTCAACAACTAAAAGTTCGCCAACTTTGATATTTTTATCCAGAACTCCACCGCCGCCGCAGAACATTACCTTTTTGGCACCGCAGGACGCAAAAACTTCAAGATTTCCGGCACATGCAGGACAACCGACATAACCAAGCGTAATCATAATTTCGGGATTTTTCTTAAATCTATAAATATCAACAGGATTTTCGCCGCTAAAATGACGTTCCAGTTCAAGCTCATCATTTTCCTTTAAATCATTCATAACATCAGGAAAAAAAGTGATAATCAGCTTATCGGTAGAAAAGGGCTCAAGATTCCACTTAAATGGATTAACAACTGCGTCCAAATCATCATCAAATTCTAAAACAGGAAAGTCATTTTTCGTTATCATAAATGCAAGGTAACATTTTGCACGGGATTTTTCAAGTTTTTATATTATTTCCTTTGAGCAACTAAATTTTTAATGTCCGCAAAAATTCTTTTTTTTCCGGTGTAATTCTAAAACTTTCGCATGCTTTTTGAATTGCCTTGTTATGAGTCCATGCAGCAAGTTTTTTATTCTGAATAAAGGGCAGTGCCGAATCCCACTGTTTTACAAGTGCTTCTGCAAAAAGCCATGCGGTCATCATGTTTACATAATATTCTTCGCTGCGTATTTTTGCTGGAAGTTCAAGATATTCGCTCTTAAAATCATCATTTAAAAAATATTTCATTAAAAGAAGCATGCCGACTCTTTTTGTAAAAGGCGCATCATCGCATATCCATTTATTAATTTCCGGCAGAAGTTTTTCTTTATTCTTTTTTAGAACAGGAGGGTTTAATCCATCGCTTACTGCCCAGTTGTTTATATATGGTAGAAAATGTTTAAGTTCTGCAAGACATTCCTCATAATTTTTTATTTTATTTATAAGTGCAATATGAAGACAGTTTTCTTCGTGATATTGATGCGGCAGATTTTTTAAGAAGGCCTGAAGTTCGGCTGGTGGAAGTTCTTTTATTTGACCGATTATTGTTTTATAGCAAGGAGTTCGTACACCTATAAAATTTTCCCGTGGAAGTGTAGGAATTAGTTTTGCAGAAAAGTCACCGTATTTTTTATCCTGATATTCAAAAAGAATTTTTTGTATCTGTGTCATAATTTTTCTATAAAATATTATATACCTGCTGTCCGTTATGTGCCATAATAAAAAAAATGATTGTTGTTGAATATGATGAAAAATGGCCTGAATGTTTTAATTCCATCAAAAATGAACTTCTAAAGGTTATAAAAGTTCCTTGTGAAGTTCAGCATGTTGGAAGTACTTCGGTTTATGGAATGATTGCAAAACCTGTTATTGATATTGACGTTGCTTTGGACAATTGGAAGGATTTTTGTTGTGTAAAAAATGAACTTTCTAAAATCGGATATGCGCACGAAGGTGATTTAGGTATAAAAGGCCGGGAAGCTTTTTCGAGAAACGGCACTTTTTTTAATGAGATTCTTGATTCAATAGAACACCATTTGTATGTCTGTTCTGCAAGTAATGATGAATATAAAAGGCATGTCCTGTTCCGAAATTATTTAAGAAAACATGATGAAGCAAGAGATGAATATAACAGAATTAAACTGGAAATTTTAAATAAAGTTGGAGCAGAAAACAGGGCAGCCTATGTTCAGATGAAGCAGGATGAATACAGTAATTTCTTTGAAGAAATTATAAAAATGGCTGCAAAAGAAAATTGTTCTAAATAAAAAGCAGTAACGCAGTTTGTAGAAAATCTTGATAAGGTTATGTTTCTGGAAAACTAAGCTGATGTTATCCTTCACGGTCATGCACGCGATTTTGATGATATTTCGCTTATGCGCTGTATCCGTCAGGGAGCTGTAGAAATTGCTGAAGGAAAAAATGCTGACGATGAACCGTACAATTGGTTTGGCGGTATCGGTAAGCAGCATCATTTTAAGCTCGAAGACGGAAAACAGTACAGTCAGGAACACAGCGTAATCTGTTACAGGGGATAATTTATTTTTCAGAGCCTGAATTAATTTCAAAAAGTCCGTGCCTGTTGCAGTATGCCAGAATTTTCTTTATGCGGCTGATTTTAAAACGTGCCTCGCAGCTGCCTTCGGGATATAGTTTTAAAAATTGAATGCCGTTATCCATTACTGCTGCAAGAAATGAAATATAATGCTCTTTTGTCATGGGATGAGTTAAAGAAACATAATATTCATCTTCGACAGTTTCGATTTTTGCCTTACATTCAGGTTCACATGTTTTTTCTGCTTCCTGTGGCGGAAGTTTTATTCCGCAGCAGCTTATAACAGCTTCGCCTGTAGACATAATGATGTTTCCGCAGACAGGACATGCATAAATTTTTCCTTTAGTCATATTAGAAACTCTGTTTTTGTTTGTAATACAGTCTCCGGAAAGCAGTTCAATTACCGAAATGCCTAGTGCACCGGCAAGGTTTTCTATTAAACTGATGTCTGGAAAACCTCTGCCTGTTTCCCATTTGCTTACAGCCTTGCTTGTAACGTTTATTTTTTGAGCAAGTTCTTCCTGTGTCATTTTTTTTCTTTCGCGCAGGCTTTTTATCTGTACGCCTGTAATGTAATTATCAATCATTTTTTTTCTCCCGTATTGATTTTCTGAAAACAGTCTATCATACCGGACTTTTGCAGGCTACCGACGTTTCGTAGATAGAAAAGTGCACGTAGAAAATGTTGGGGTTTCTTGGAAAAAAATTAATGTGTTTAAAATTTATTATAAAAAAATTAAATGTAATGCTTTTTCAGAAGAAATACTCAAGGACCTTTACCAATCCTTTTGAGCTTTTCCTATTGTTTCACCCATTATAACTGGGGTTTCAATTCCGTTCTGGCTGTTTTGTAATATGTCGTCTCTAAGCTGAACTTTTCCGTCTTTTAGAAGCAGAATTATTGTAGAACCGCCGTATTCAAAATAGCCTTTTTCCTGTCCTCTTACCGCAAATCCTTTATCTGCCAAATTTACAATCCAGCCAACAAGCATTGCGCCAACTTCCATCTGTATAAACTTTCCAAAAACAGGACTTTCAATTGCCGTATATTCGCGCGTATTTTCAATAAAAACAGGATGATCTTCCAAAGCAATAGGGCGTACTGTATGAAGTTTTCCCCAAATGCCTACGTTTTCAGTTTTCGGGCCGCTGTCTGCAAAGCAATATCGGTGATAGTGGTTCACGCACAGGCGGAACACAAGACAAAGGCCGTTTTCGAATTCTGCTGCAAGTTTATCATCTCTTAAAAGGGATTTAATTGTAAATTCTGACTGTTTTACAGGAATTACAGTGTCTTTTTGTATTTTCCATGCAAGCAAAAGACCGTCGCAGGGTGAACATAAACTTTCGGGATTTGTATCAAAAACACGTTTTCCGTCTTTTATTTTACGCCTGAAAAATTCATTGAACGTTTTTATTCCATCTAATTCGTAATCGTCAACGTTAATTTTGTTTTTCTTTATAAAATGCTTTATCAGTATGGAAGAACTTTCGGAATCTAAAAAATTTCCAATAAGTCTGGAAAGTTTTCTTGAAGTAAGAGGTTTTAGCAGAATTCTTCCAGGTGCTGTTTTATAAAGAAAAGTCAAAAAATCCATGAATAAAAATCTCCTTTTTATCGTTTCATGATGACGAATACAAAAGCAAGTGCGGCAGCTTCAATGCAGCCAATTCCTATCATAATAAGAATGCCTTTTGTTGTCGGCTTCTTAAATTGAACTTCGGAAACAAATAAAAATCCCATAATAGCAAGAAAGACAAAATACAAAAGCGTAAGATCAAGACTGCTGAAAATATGAATAAGAAGAATTGTCGGAAAAACGAGGGCTGCGCTTGTAACAGGAAGACCTGTATATGTTTTACGTACACCTTCTTCTGTCTGCTGACGTTCTTCTTCTGTTACATTGAAATATGCAAGCCTTATTAATGCTGCCATTGCATATAGAATCGCAATAAGTGTAAGAACAACTTTTATTTCAGCAGATTTATCGGCGAGATGCAGAAAATGAAAATGCGGAAATGTAAGGAATTCAATACTGCTTCTAAGCATTGCAATGCCTATGCAGGCTGGAAGAACTCCGAATGCAACTAAATCAGAAAGTGAATCAATCTGTATTCCGAATTTTTTCATCTGTTCCGTGCGGTTTTTCTTTGTGCGCGCAACTTTTCCGTCGAAGGCATCACATAAGCCGCAGAACATAAGAAAAAACATTCCAAGATATGGATGTCCGATATCATTTAAACATAGCATGATTCCAGTTGTTGCAGAAATCATAGAAAAATAAGTAAGTATTACAGTGTAATCATAATAACCAATCATTGTTATCCTGTCCTTTTGTAAATAATTATGCTTGCTTTTTATAAGGATACTCAGTCCGTGTTTTTTTATTTAATTTATAATTTTTTATACGAATCAAAATATAGCCTGAAATTACTGTAATTAAACTTATTATACCACAAGTGTAAAAAGTAATACCCCGGCTTAAAATTGCAAGTTTATAGGCATTTTCTTCATTTAAAAGCATTCTGTAACCAAAATACATTATGAATTCGGAAATGCCTACAGCGCCCGGAATTGGAATAAAATTCGAACCCAAAACAACGTATGTCTGAATTGCAAAAAGTTTTAATCCGTCTGCAAGTTTTCCGTGCATTGCAAAATAACAGAAAACTGTAACCAGAATCTGACTTGTCCGCTGCAAAAAATTAAGAAGGAACGTTTTTACAAGCAGAGATTTTTTTCCGGCAAGTGTAATAACGCATTCATTGTAGTTTTCTATGGCAGTATCAAGTTTCTGCTTTATTTTGTTTGCAGCAGCATTCAAATGAATTTTATCCATTATTGAAATTATAAGATTCATAAATTTAAAAAGAATGCTCTGTTTTTTAAGAAGAATTATAAAAAATGCCGTAAGCAGAAACATTACGAAAACGCCTGTTAGAATCATCAGTTTTGAACTTAAATTGAATTCAAGGAAAATTTTTGGGAAAAAGATTATTGAAAAAAGTCCAAGCGTGATTATTGCAAGCGTATACATTGTAAGATTTAAAAGCAGGGAAACTGTTACCGCAACTGTTGAAATTCCGTCTTTATGCATAAAATATGCGCTTGCAGGCTGACCACCGGTTGCAGAAGGTGTTATGGAAGAAAAATATATATCTGCCGATGCATACAGAAATCCGCGTCTTTTTTTTGCAGGAAATCCAAGTGCCCGTACAATTAATACAATGGAACTTCCTTCAAAAAAAATAAAGCCAAGCATGCATATTGCAGCTGCAAGAAGCCAGATCGGAGAAGAAGAGGTTATGTTCTGCCACAATTCTGTAAGGGAAAGTCCGCTGTTATTTAAAAGTACCCAGACCGTAAATAAAGACAGAAACAGCGTGACTATTGCCCAGAAAATCTTTTTTTTCATATAAATCAGGTATTAAATAATACCAAGTCCTGTAAGAAGAATTACGAACAGAAGAGCAGGTGCAACGAATTTTATCATAATGATATATAACTTGCGTCTTCTGAATTTTTCACCGTTAAGAGTAATTTCTTCAATCATTGATTCAGGTTTGCAAACCCAGCCGGTAAGAATACAGGTAAAGATTCCGATTATAGGCATAAGAACATTCATGCTTACATAATCAAGTACGTCAAGAATTTGTCCTGAAGAGCCGTTCGGTAATTTAAGGTCGAATTTCCATACGTTAAAGCCAAGGCATACAACAATCGAAATAATGAATGTTGCAATACCAAGAATTACTACGGACTTTTTGCGTGACCAGCCGAATTTATCTATAACGCTTGTTGTAATTGCTTCCATAATGGAAACAGCTGAAGTAAGTGCTGCAAACAGAACCATTATAAAGAATAATGCTCCAAGAATGAATCCGAAAATTCCAAGAGAAGCGAAGATTTTTGGAAGAGCGACGAAAATAAGGCTTGTTCCTGCTGTATTAAGACCTTCAGTTCCTGAAAAAACATAAACTGTCGGAATAATCATAAGACCTGCAAAAATTGCAATACCAGTATCGCAGGCAATAATCTGATTTACTGATTTTTCAAGATTAACATCTTTTTTCATGTAAGAACCGTATGCAATCATAATTCCCATTGCAATACTCAATGAATAGAAAAGCTGTCCGATTGCATCAAGACATATATGAAGGAAAGCCCTGAAAGTTAATCCTTTAAAATTCGGTATAAGGTATATTCTTGCTCCTTCAAGACCTGTTCTTGTAACTCCATCTGAATCTGTAAATTTGAGGAATAGTGCATAGAATGAAATAAATACGACGATTACAGTAAGAACAGGCATTAAAATTTTAGAGTATTTTTCGATTCCGTCTTCGATGCCCTTAAAAACAATGTAAAAACATGCGCCTGCAAAAATGAATGTGAAAATAAGAGGCTGCCAGTTGCCGGAAATGAAAGTGTTAAAAAAATCATTCTGCACTGCAATGCTGCCTTTTCCGATTATATATGTGCACATGTATTTAATTACCCAGCCGCCGATTACGCAGTAATATGGATAAATGATAAAAGGTACTGCAAAAGAAAAAATACCGAGCCATTTCCATTTTGGATTTAAAACTTTATAAGCTGTAAGAGGTCCCTGCTGAGTTTTTCGACCGAGTGCAACTTCTGTAATTAAGAGTGCAAATCCGAATGTTAATGCAAATAAAATGTAGATAAAAAGAAAAAGTCCGCCGCCGTCTTTTGCTGCACAGTAAGGAAATCGCCATATATTTCCTAATCCAACAGCACTGCCTGCAGCAGCAAGTACAAAACCAAGTGAACCTGTAAAAGAATTACGTTCTTTAATTTCATTTTCCATAATAACTAACCTCAAAAAAATATATCCTTATATTATATCATAAAGAGGTGTTATTGTCTTGTGTCTGTTCTTATTTTCCTCTAAGTTCTTTTATTCAAGTTCGCGCATTTTATAATCCTTGTCTTCGTCTATCATTTTAAGGATTATATCTGTAAAAGTAGGGTCAAATTGAGTTCCTCTGCCTTTTTCAAATTCGCTGCGTACAATATCCTGTGTATAAGGCGTTCTGTAACTTCTTTTGCTTGTCATTGCATCATAGGCATCTGCAACAGTTATGATTCTTGCAATTTCTGGAATGTCTGTGCCAGCCAAACCATTTGGATACCCCTGTCCGTCAAAACGTTCGTGATGATAATATGCTCCGTCGGCAATTACAGGCACTTCCGTAATGTTTTGAAGAATCTGTTTTCCTATGAGAGTATGTGTCTTTAGAATTTCAAATTCTTCTTCTGTTAGATTTCCGCGTTTGTTTATAAGGTTATCAGGAATTCCAATTTTTCCTACATCATGAAGAAGGGCGGCAAGATATATGTTGTTGCATTCAGCTTCTGTTTTTCTGGCTGCCCGTGCAATCCTTCTTGCATAAGTTGCAGCTCGTATTGAATGTCCGTGCGTACAGGTATCTTTCGCGTCTATTGCAGTTGCAAGGGAAAGTGCTGTTTCTGTAGTCATGTTTTTTAAAGACTTGATGTTTGCAGAAATTGTATCTTCCATTCGGTATACAGAATAGGCAAGTGTTCCAATTTCGTCTCTGTTTGTAAGGCTAAGCAGTTTTGTGCTTGGTTTTCTGTGTCGGCTTGCAAATCTGTTTGTTTCATGTGTAATCTGCATGATTGGTTTTATAAAACGCAGATTGAAATATATAGAAAAGAAGATGATGAACAATGTTGCAAAAATAATTACGGTAAGGATTCCATATGTAAGGAAAGAGCGTCTTGCGTTTACGAATTCCTGAATGTTTTTTTGTGCACCTATTACTGCAATTATTTTTCCTTCTGTATTGTAAACAGGAAGTTGTGCTGTTATATGTGAACCGCTTCTTGTTTTTATTGTGTGTCGAACAATGGATGCACCTTCTTCGAATACTCGTTTTGTTGAAGCATTGTAATTTGGTTCAAAATAATCTTCCTGATATCCAAGTGGATACGGAGACCATTTTCCGTCCTGTCGGACAGGGTCGTAAATGTATGTTATATGGGTGTAATCAGGCGGTTCTACCATTGAAACATAAATAAGGTTCAATTCAAATTTATCTACAAAGTCCTGAAGTATTTTTAATACAGATTCGTATTCTTCATCTGCCTGCAACGTTGCTGCGTATAATTGAAAATCATCTGGATTAAGACATTCCCTTGCTGCAGCACAAATTTCGCTTATGTTAGAATCGTACTGCATCCTGAAATGCCTGTTGAAAGACATATAGCTGGTTGCAAATACAAGTGAACAGATGAAAACACCTGAAAGAATAATGCATAGAATAACTCTTTTTGTAATTGTCGGGAATTTATTAGGAGAGAAAGTCATAAAATCTTTATTCATAGTAGATACCTATATAAAATGATAGCATATCTTTTTGAATTTACAAGAGATTTCTCTTATGTCTGTGTACGGTGCGGAAAAAATATTTGCGTTAGTGCTGGGGGCACCTGCAGGGCGGCCGGCTGTTAATTTATCAAAATAAAAAATGACTCGGAAAGCTTTTATGACACAAAGATTGTCAGTTTAAGTCCGATAGTGACACTATTCAGCCCGACAATGACAGAAGTGCCGTAATAATGTACAATATATACAGTATTTTCGGAGATAATATATGGAAGAAAAAAAGTCTAAAAACAGAATCAGAGCAATACAGAACAACTTTTTTGCACTGCGGCTTGTTTGGAAAATGTGCCCGCGAATGGTTGTGCACATGGCCTGCTCGCGCGCGCTTTATTATTTTGGATGGTTATTCTACAGCGCATTTTTTATGCGTTATGTAATAAATGCCTTGCAGAGCGGCGAAACCTTTAACGCAATTATGATTTTTATCGGAATTACAGTTGCAGTCTTTGCTTCCATGTCTTTGTATAACAGTTATATTCTGGGCTCGGTAAAGCCTGTAGCCGATGCAGAAATAAATAAAAAACTGTATCAGAAGCTTTTTAGGAAGGCACGCAATGTTGAACTTGAATGTTTTGAAAATTCTGATTTTTACGATAAATACACCCTTGCAATGAAAAACGCAGATTCCCGCCTTATAGAAACCGTTGATATGCTGTTCGGACTTATATTCGGTTTTATTGCAAGTATCTGTGCTTTTATATTTATGTTTCAGGTTGATAAACTTTCAGTTACTTTCATCATTCTTCCAATAATCGGAAACTTTTATTTCCGCATTTTAAACAGCAGGATTGATTATCAGCGTAATAAAGAAATGGCACCTCATAACCGGCGCATAGATTACATAAACAGAATTATGTATCTTAAAGATTACGCAAAGGAAATCCGCCTTACAAATATTTTCAATCTGCTTAAGAGGCAGTATACAGATGCAATTACAGGAGTTGCCGACGTTACAAAAAAGTTTGTTTTTAAGTCGGCCTTTTTGCACTGGTTTTATGTAATGTTTACCTTCACTTTTATTTTTGAAGGACTTTTGATTTACGGAGCCTACCGCACCCTTGTCAGCAGTACAATGACACTCCCCCAGCTTGCAGTCCTCACAAGTATGATGGTTTCCACCACCTGGATTCTGATTGGTTTTACAGACAGCGTTACTGCCAGCTTTAAGAACGGCCTTTTTGTTGATTACCTCCGCACCTTTTTGGAATATGAAGAAAAGATTCCTGAAGATTATGACGGCGCAGATCCAGGTACTACGATAGATTCAATTGAATTCCGAAATGTCAGCTTTTCTTATAAAGACACGCCGGTACTTTCGGGCCTGAACATGAAGTTTGAAGGCGGAAAAACGTATGCCTTGGTTGGTCATAACGGAGCTGGAAAATCTACAATCATAAAACTGCTGCTGCGTTTTTACGACCCCACCGAAGGCGAAATCTTACTGAACGGCCGCAACATAAAAGACTACAACCTGCAGAAATACCGCACACTTTTTGCCACCGCTTTTCAGGACAACAGAATGTTTTCTATGAGCGTTGCAGATAACGTAACGCTTGGCGAAGATATTCCGGCAGAAGAACGTGAGGCAGTTGTAACAGAGGCACTCAAACTGTCGGGCGTATACGAAAAAGTTATGAGCCTGCCTCAAGGAATTAATACCACACTTACCCGCGAGTTTGATGACGAAGGTGCAGTACTTTCCGGCGGCGAGTTCCAGAAAATTGTAGTATCACGTGCCTTTGCACGCCGTTGCCCTGTTAAGGTGTTTGATGAACCTTCAAGCGCGCTCGACCCGATTGCCGAATATCAGCTTTTTGATAACATTCTGAAGGCCTGCCGCGAAAATACGCTGCTCTTTATTTCGCACAGACTTTCTTCGGTTCAGAATGCTGATTATGTATTCCTTCTGGAACATGGTCAGGTAAAAGAAGAAGGCACACACCGCCAGCTTATGGACAGGCACGGACTGTATGCAGATATGTATCAGAAGCAGGCAGAAAACTATCTTGCCGACAGCACAAAACAAACGGAGGGAATCTGGGCATGAAAAATAAAATGAACCCAACGCACAATAAGACCGCAGAAAAAGCGTCAAAACCACGCAGCACAGTCCTCAAAAATCAGATTTTTCTCTGGAAGCTCTGTTTTAAAACCTGTCCGTTTTATATGATTTATCACCTTTATGATGCTTTCCGTTATCAGGGGGTAATCTTTCTTGAGCATGTACTTGGAATCCGTTATGTTCTTCGCTGTGCAGAGTTTCACGAACCTTTTACAAAGGCACTTTTTTACATAGGACTAATTCTCGCACTTAATATTCTTCAGATTATTCCCGATGGATTTTTTATTTACGGCTGGCAATATAAATACAAACCTCGCCTTTACCGAGCCCTCAAAGAACAGATGTTCCAGAAAGCTTCGGAAATAGACCTGTACTGTTATGATGACCCGGCCTACTACAACGACTTTGTCTTAAGCGTTTCGCAATCAGAAGCTGCAATAGACCGTTTTCTGGAACTGCGTAATATGGCAATGCAGGCAATAACAGTTTTGTTTACGACCGGCATTTTTTATCTTATGACTGACCCGGCCGGTATAGCCTTTGTATTCATTTCGTTTATATTGCGTTTTGTTGTTTCAAAGAAACTTAATAAAGTGAATTATGAGAATCGCGTTGCAGTAAATCCTCATATGAGAAAACGGGATTATGTAAGCCGAGTTTTTTATCTGAAGGATTTTGCAAAGGAATTAAGACTCCACCCTAATGCCGGCACTCAGCTTGAACAGGAGTTTGCCGAGGCTAATGACAATATCATAACCGAACACAAAAAAGTTGCCACTAAACGCGTGTGGTTCCAGTTTCTTAAGGATTATGGAGCAGGGGACTTTTTGATTGATGGACTTTACATCACTTACCTTGTATACAAAGCAGCTGTACTGCATTCAGTAACTTACAGTGATGCCGTAATTCTTTTTAACCGCACAGGAAGCCTCCGCGGAAGCATGAGCCGCTTTGCAGACCTTGGACCTAAAGCCCACGAAAACAGCATGTTCGTAGATAAAATCCGCTCCTTCCTTTCATACGAACCACGCCTCAAAATTGATGAAGGCGATGCGGTTCCACAGGGAAACGGCGAACTAAAACTGGAGCATGTTTCTTTCAAATATTCAGAGACAGGACGCACGGTTCTTGATGATATTTCGCTTACCGTAAAACCAGGTGAACACATTGCAATTGTCGGCTACAACGGGGCCGGAAAAACTACGCTTATAAAACTACTTATGCGTCTTTACGACCCGACAAGCGGAACCATCAGTTACCATGGACGCAACGTTACCTCTCTTTGTCCGCGTGAATATCACAAACGTATCGGCGTTGTTTTCCAGGATTTCCAGATGTTTGGCGCAAGCCTTGCAGAAAACGTTGTTATGGATAATCTGACAAAAGCTGAATATGAAGAAAAAGCACCGGAAATTACAAACGCTTTACAGGCGGCAGGCTTTGCTGAAAAACTTTCCCGGCTTCCTGACGGGCTTTTTACTCAGGTAACGACAGAGTTCGATAAAGCAGGCGTTGATTTTTCCGGCGGTGAAAGCCAGAAGGTTGCAATTTCACGAGCCTTCTATAAAAAGGCGGATATCCTTATTATGGATGAACCTTCCAGTGCCCTGGATCCGATTGCCGAATACGAGCTTAATAAGGCAATGGAAACTGCGGCAAAAGGAAAAACAGTGTTCTATATTTCTCACCGTCTTTCCACAACCCGAGATGCAGACAGAATCATTATGCTGGAACGTGGCCGTATAATAGAAGAAGGCACCCACAAAGAGCTGTTAGAGCGCAACGGCAAATACGCCCAGATGTGGAATGCCCAGGCCGGAAAATATAATTAAGCTTTTGCAGTATTCATTATTTTTGAAACATCACAGAAACTTACAGGTGTTGAAAATCATTTTTGAGATTCTTCTCTAAGCAGAAAATCCTTATCAGCATCAATTATTTCCAGCATTTTTTGAGCAACTTCCGGCGCAAACTGTGTGCCTATGCCGTCTTCAATTTCTTTGCGTACAACATCTTGTGGCAGAGATTTTCTATAACTTCGGTTTGATGTCATTGCATCGTAGGAATCTGCAACGCTTATTATTCTTGCAAATTCAGGAATTTCTTCGCCTTTAAGTCCATCCGGGTAGCCTTTTCCGTCTATTCTTTCGTGATGCCAGCGTACACCAATTCTAAGATTTGGAAGTCCCGAGATGTTATTGAGGATTTCGTAACCGATTACAGTATGTTTTTGAATTTCTTTATATTCTTCATCTGTAAGAAGTCCATTTTTGTTAATTATCTGGTCAGGAATTCCAATTTTCCCTATATCATGAAGAAGGGCTGTAAGGTAGATTTCCTGCTGCTGTTTTTCATCTATTCCGAGAGCGGCAGCAAGCATTTTTGAATATTGGGCAACGCGTCTTGAATGCCCGCTTGTATATTTATCTTTTGCATCTATTGTCGTGGCAAGAGCCTGCGTAATTTCAAAAAGCTGTTTTTCGGAATTATTCTTTTCTTCTTTCAGTTTTTTTGTCTGTTCTTCGACTTTCAGCTGAAGACTGTCCTGAAGTTCAATTAAATTCCTGAAAATAGAATTCCTGTTGTATTCAACTTTTGTAAAACGGATTTTAATGATTGTTGTAAAAATCAATTCAATCATATACAAAAGTGGAAAACGGATTCGCATTGTATCTGAAAACTGATAGCAGAATCTTGAAAGGGGTGTCCAGAATCCTATAATTACCAGGGTGGCATAAATTGCATTGACTGTAAAAAATGTTTTTCTCTGATTTGTAAAAAAAGTAAAAAGTGTGATGATAAGCATCCAGAATATACCGAAACCTTCCTGGCCTCCCGTTATAAGAAAAACGACTTCCATTGCATAGCTTAGCGTATATCCCAGAATAAGAAAAAATTTTGCTTTTTTTGTAATTATGGTGATGATAAAAGAAATCAGAAACAAAGGACCATAAGTAAGGCTTACTATAATCATAGCGGTGTTTTTTTCCAGATAGGTAGTAACCGCCATTATCATTCCAAGCAGAAACATGGTAAGCGAAACAACTTTAGCAAGTAGAAGCAATATATCGTCATCGGAAAAGAGTTCTTTCTTGTATTTTTCTTCTAGCATTCCTTATACTCCGTTTTTAGTATAGTCAATGGCTGTTAATCTGTCCAATTTAAAAAAGTTATAGACTGATTTTTTATATGATGTTGTGAAAAATTATGTTGATGATTTAGGTGTAAACATTGAACCTGAATTTGTTGCGGAGTTAATTGCTTCTGAAGAAGTGGCAGAACTGAAGGAAAAATTCGGCAAAGATATTTATAATGAATTTACAGGTGCGTCTTCAGATATAAATGTTAATATTAAAGATATCGAGAGCTTAGTAGAAAAAGCTTTTTATTTATATGAAAAGCATACTGGTGAAGTTGTTGATAATGTTATAGATAGAAGTAAATTTGAAACAGAAGCTAAAAAATTTTTTGATGAATATTTAACTGATTATAAAAGAATTTCTGAACAAAGTAACGGTCCAGATGCTGCGGTTGCTGAAGTTTTAAAAATACTAAAAACATGGTTTTCACTGAGTTTCTACTTAAACTGTTTAGGATTTACTCTTGTTTTTGCATTGCTTATTATTGTAATAAACCGTGATGATTTAATCTGGATAAAGTATATATCTTTGCCATTATTTATAGTTGGAGTTTTAATTTTTATAAGTGCATGTATATTAAAGAGGAGTGCAAAAGAGTCAGGGCTATTGTATGATTTTGAAGGGCTGACTGCGTTTTGCAAAGCATGTGGTAATTATCTTTTGTCTATCTTATCCCAAATGAAGGGGTCTGGAATTGTTTCAGCTGTTTTGGGATATGCAGCTCTTACTTTTGAATTTATTTTCAAAAAGAAAAAGGTTTCTGAAGAGTAAACTGCCGTCCGTAGCGATAGAAATGTGAGAATAAGCAGGGCAAACGCATTATAAATACAGGCATACACAAAAAATCGCTGCCAGTCA
>CAMOWQ010000021.1 GCA_946628495.1 uncultured Treponema sp.
GTGGAGGAAAGTCTTGCAAGTCTTTAGAAAAAGAATTGTATCTATACTATGCATTGTCTCATTTTGTTGTGCATCCGGATTTTTGTCGCAGATGTCAGCTGAATCTATAGAAAAGGGCGGAAACGGAAAAATGCCTTCTGTTACGATTCCTGAACCGCCGCAAATGCCGGATGTTACAGTTCCGACCGTTGGCTCTCCGTTTTATAAACCAGATCTTCCTGCACTTAAAAATCAGAAACAGAATGAAAATAAAACTGACGGTCAGCAGACATCTTCAGAAACGGTGTTGTCTTCTGCAATGAATACGGAAGATGTTCTTTCTTCGCTTTTTTATGGTTCAAATTCACTAACGGCAAAAGATATTTCATCCTTGTCGGATATAGGGGCATTCAGCACAATGTCTGCTCTTAACGGATATGATTATTATGACGGGCTGCAGAATTCTTCAACAGATAAACTGCTCCGGCAGGTTTTGGTAAGCCTTGATTCCCTGAAAAAGCAGCAGGGAAATGCTTCCGAAGCCGAAAATAATGATAGAAAAGAAGTAATTCAGGATGGAAAGAAATTTAAATCGCGAAATCCATCAGTACTAAGGTTTAAGATAAACGGTTATGATATGTCGCCGTCTCTTGTAACAGTTTTTTTCAGCAGGCCAGAAGAAGACGGGTCGTTCCTTTTTACAGGAGACAGAAAATATTATGCAGACCGGAAAAATCATTCAGAAACATTTTATATTCTTTTTAAGGCTGAAAAATCTTCAACAGGAGTTGTCTGCTACAGGCTTACCCCGGAAATCATACAGGATTCAAAAAATGAAAATTCCTTTTTGTATCAGATGGCACAGAAAAAAGATATAACGGCAGAAAAAACAGGAAATCTTGTGGCAGTTCATTATGCAAAGAATAACTGGAAGATGGATCTTCTGCTTGATATAGACTGTATCGGCGACTGATATTATATAGCTTTCTGGTGATTTTTAAGGAGGATAGCAATGAGTGAAATTCTTGTTCATGGAATGGAAAAAATCGGAATACCTTGTGATATTATAGAAAAATCTGTTCCGCTTCTTGAAAAATACATCAATGAAATTATTCTTTATAATTCTGCATATAATCTTACCAATACAAGCGAACACGACGAACTTGTAGTGCGGCATATTTTAGACAGCCTTGCAGCATACCCTGAACTTGCAGACCTTGTTTCAAAAAACGGCGGTAATTCTGATTCGCCTTTTATTATTGCAGATATCGGTTCGGGCGGAGGTTTTCCTGGTATTCCGCTTGCAATGGTGTTTCCTCAAGTCGAATTCAGGCTTGTTGAACGCATGTCAAAAAGATGTGCCTTTCTGGAAAACTGTGCGGCATTGTTTGGCCTTAAAAATGTGCAGGTAATCAATTCCGAAGCGGAACGTCTTGAAGAAGCCTTTGCCGATATAGCAGTTTTCCGCGCATTCCGTCCGCTTGATAAAAAAATGACAAAGACCCTTCTTCGTATAATAAAAAAAGACGGATATCTTGCGGCGTATAAGGCAAAGAAAGAAAGCATTGTTGCAGAAATGACAGAAATAAAAGCAATCGTGCCTGAATATTCTGTAAAAAAACTTTCTGTTCCAGGGCTTGAAGACAGCGAAAGAAATCTTGTCCTTATTAAAAAATAAGGATTGTGTCTTGCAAATCTGACCTAAAATGCCTCTTACATAGTTTCAATTTTCCGTTGAATTTTGTATAATTAATAAGTCTTTTAATGTGGAGGATAAAATGTTAAAAGGTCGTAACCTAATTCAGCCGGATGATTTGTCTGTTTCTGAAATTAACGAAATTTGTTCTTTGGCAGAGCAGATTATTGTTGACCCAAATTCTTTTCAAGATGTGTGTCGCGGGAAAATTCTCGCGACACTTTTTTTTGAGCCGAGTACAAGAACAAGGCTTTCTTTTGAAGCTGCCATGCTTAGATTGGGCGGTTCGGTAGAAGGTTTTTCTGATGCTGATAACACGTCGTCGGTAAAAGGTGAAACTCTTGCCGATACAATCCGCGTCGTTTCTTCTTATGCGGATATAATTGCAATGCGTACACCAAAAGAAGGTGCGGCTCTTCTTGCAAGCAAATATTCAGCATGTCCTGTAATTAATGCGGGCGACGGTGGTCACTTCCATCCGACACAGACTCTTACGGATCTTGTAACAATCCGTCAGCTTCTTGGTGGCCTTGAAAATCATACTGTTGGTTTCTGCGGCGACTTGAAATTCGGTCGTACGGTTCATTCTCTTGCCGAAGCATTAAGGCATTTCAAAGGCAATAAATTCATCTTTATAAGTCCTAAAGAACTTTCTGTACCAGATTATCTTATTTCGAATATTCTTGAACCTGCAGGCGTACAGTACGAAATTGTAGAAAGCCTTGATCAGGTTATAAGCGAACTTGATATTCTTTACATGACACGTGTCCAGAAGGAGCGTTTCTTTAATGAACAGGATTACATCAGACTGAAAGACAGTTACATCCTTGATAAGGAAAAAATGCGTCTTGCCCGTAAAAATATGATTGTTCTTCATCCTCTTCCAAGAGTTAATGAAATTACTCCTGATGTTGATGAAGATCCGCGTGCAGCTTATTTTAAGCAGGTAAAATACGGAATGTATGCGCGTATGGCTCTTATAGCAAAGCTTACGGGTGCACTCTAATAATTCAGTGAGGAAAAAATATGCTTAACGTAAATACAATAAAAAACGGTCTTGTAATTGACCATATTCGTGCAGGTTCCGGCTGGGAAATTTATCAGTGGCTCGGTCTTGATAAATCTTCATGTACATCCTGTCTTATTCAGAATGTTCAGTCAGAGAAAACCGGTAAAAAAGATATAATCAAAATTGATAATCTTATTAATATTGATTATTCAGTTCTTGGTTTTATAGACCCTAATATCTGCGTAAATGTAATTGAAAACGAAAAAATCGTTCGAAAAATCAATATGGAACTTCCTGCAAAAGTAAGCGGAGTTTTTAACTGCAAGAATCCGCGATGCATTACACAGACAGAACATTATGTAAAGCCTACGTTCATCCTTACTGACAGAAAAAAAGGCCTTTATAAATGTGAATACTGTGATACTTTGTATCTTGCAGGCGAACACAAAAAATAATCTTCGGTTTGAATAATCAGAGGTTTTTATGACAAAAGCGACTTTAATCTATAATGCGATTCTTCTTGATGAAACAATGAATACTCCTGGAGCAATCCTTATAATGGATAAGCAGATTCGGGCGGTTTTTCAGGGATATTTTACCTCAAAAGAAACTGCCGATAAACTTGCACGTTCCGTTATCGAAGAAGACGGTTGCAGCGGAAATTTTTCGCTCGATTTGTATGACGCTCACGGATTTACTGTTACTCCGTCGTTCATTGATATGCATGTGCATATGCGGTATCCGGGACAAACTCAAAAAGAAGATTTGCAGTCAGGATTAAAGGCTTGTGCCGCTGGTGGTTTTGGTACTGTTGTTGCAATGCCGAATACAAAACCTGTCGTATCTTCTTACGAAATGGCATTGCAGATTGAAAAAGAAGCTGCTGCAATTGGACTTACGCATCTTTTTCAGACCGTATCACTTACAGAAAATTTTGAAGGCACTACATCAATGCATCTTGAAAAAGTGCAGAAAGAACATGTGCCTGTTGTAAGTGAAGACGGCAGAGATGTTGAATTCGCGGCTTTAATGGATTCTGCAATGAAGCTTGCAGCAGAAAAGAATTTAGTCGTAAGCTGCCATTGTGAAGATTTTAGTATGCGTGATGCCGCTGCCTGGTATAGGAAAAAGGCACTGGAAATCATAAACAGCGGAAGTCTTAAAAACTGGGAATCAATTACAGATTTTGAAAATTACCTTAAATACAACGATTATTCCGAAGAAACCCGTACATCGGTTTTCCAGTATTTGACGGTTGCAAATCAGTATCTTGCAAAGGCAGAAGATATTGCGACTGTTCGTAATTTAATGCTTGCAAAAGAGGCAGGATGCCGTATTCATATCTGTCATGTAAGTACGGAAAATTCTGTAGAAGCAATCAGGGCTGCAAAATATGATTATTATGATGAAGAACATGTTACCTGCGAAGTAACTCCGCATCATATTGCGCTTGCAGGTGATGAAGAGCCTTATATCCGTGCCCTTGTAAATCCGCCGCTTCGTCCTGAAGCTGACAGGCTTGCTTTAATAGAAGCGCTCAGGGATGGAACTATTGATGTTATTTCAACTGATCATGCGCCGCATACCTTTGAAGACAAGCAGGGGGGGAGTCCGGGCTTTACTGGCGCTGAAACGGCATTTGCGGTCTGCAATACAGTTCTTGTCCAGCAGAATGGTTTTACATTGCAGAAACTTTCTCAATTAATGTCGGGAAAACCTGCCAAAATCCTTGGACTTCAAAAAGGCCTTCTTAAAACAGAATATGATGCAGATTTAACAATCATAGATCCTGAAGAAGAATGGACGGTTGACAGTAAACTGTTCTATTCAAAGGGCAAGGCAACTCCGTTTGACGGGAAAACTCTTACAGGAACCGTTAAGGCTTTGTTTATTGACGGTCGTAAGGTTTTGGAACGGCTATAAGAAGAATTGCAATAAAATACGGGAATGAAAGCAGAACCGGAGACGGAATCGACGGTAAATAATTCTGAATGTTGGAAGAAAAATAATCTGCCGCACAAAACAGAAATGTTGCAATGGTGATTTTTGGAAGTTTGCGTTTACCTAGAAAAACTGCCGCAAGTGCCATCCATCCGCGCCCGCTTGAAATATTTGGTACAAACGAACTTATCCTCATTGAAAGAAGGCATCCTGCCATAGCCCCGAAAACTGCACAGATTGTCCATGCTGCTGTACGGCACCACGAATCGGAAATGCCTTTTGCTTTAAGAACTTGTGGATCTGAACCGGTAATCCTTATGTAAAGTCCGTGTCTTGTTTTTAATAGAAAAACTAAAGCTGCCGCTATTGCCGTAATGGAAATCACGATTGAAAATCCATTGTAAAATTCACGCTGCAAATTAAATTCCGTCGAATACAAAACTCCGCGCGTTTTAAATATTATTGAAGAAAGTAGAGATGTTAGTGAAGCAAAGAAAAGATTCATTCCAATAGAAGCAATGAAAATGTTTGCATTTGTTCTTTCGAAAAGTCTTGAAAAAAGAAAAACCGGGATTGCAGAGGCTGCAATGCAAATCAGCATGGATAATATCACTGTAAAAAAAGTTAGCGGTATAAGAGGAGACAGAAAAGAAGCAGCGGCATAAAAAATAAAAGCCGAAAAAGAAATTAAACCTTCGAGAAACATTGCAAGAATGCCTGCGTATTCACTGAATAATGCGCCTGTTGCGGCAAGAAGAAGGGGAGCTGCCGAAGATATAATGCTTATTATGTTAGCGTTCATTTTTCTTAGTCCTTGTAAATGGAATTGAAATTGCAATTAAGATTACAGCCTGAATAATCGAGCTTATGTCAAAATTAAAATTATTCAGCAGGGCAAATCTGTCGGCAAAACTTATTATAAAGGCCATGAATATTCCAGAAAAAATACAATTTGCGGGATTTGCCCCTGCAATCAGTGCTGCTGCAAGTGCATTCCAGCCCATGTCTGAATAGAATCCAAGGTGACATGTGTAATAATTTCCGCATACGGCCGCCGCTCCTGCAATACCGTGTAAGCCTCCTGATATTATGGCTGCTGTAAGTGTAATAAAATCCGTGTCGTAGCCTGAATAGCGTGCAAATTCCTGAGATTTACCGGTTATTCGTATTCTTTGTCCAAAATCTGTTTTGTAAAGCAGGTAAAATGCCGCCAGACAAATTGCAGCGGAAACAAAAATGTATGGATTTAATGAGGACGGTGGCAGAAGCCTTGTAAAACGGAATTTTTCCTGTATGAATTCTGTTGATAAAAGATTTCCCTGTTTTGTGCGGAAGATGCCTGTTATAAGTCCGTCGATTAACGGAATTGTTGCAGCGGAAAAAAGAAATGAGGTAAGAAGAATTATTGCTCCGCTTGTCTTTTTTATTAGTGAAGATAAAATCATTGGAATTGCACCGGCAGTAAACGCTGCAAGAAATGCAAGAGGAATTGCAGCTGCAGCTGGCATGGAATTCATCTTTATAAGAAATATTGCTGCAACAAAACCGCCTGAATAAATCTGTCCTTCACCGCCAAGATTATATTCTCCGCTTTTTATGATTATTGAATCAGCAGCAGCGGCCGTAATGTATATTGCCGAAAGTGCCATGAATTGCCCGAAAAAATATAAATTAAATAAGCTGCTCATTGTTTATACCTGCTTAATTTCTGTTTTGAATGTCGTTTGATTTACTGCCGCTTCATCTGTCTGTGTTGTAGAATTGTCAGCCGTTAGTGAAAGTTTTCCATGTTTCAGTTGGTATATTTTATGGCAGATGTTTTCTGGAAATGATGAGGCTAGAATCAGAATTAAACAGCCGTTTTTTGCCTGTGCTGTTAAAATGCCGCAGATTTTTTCTGTAGCAGCAATATCAAGTCCCTGTAACGGTTCGCATAGAATAAGGAGCTGCGGTTTATAAGAAAGTTCCCTTTGTAAAATCAGCCTTTGAAGCATTCCGCCAGAAAGACATTTTACTTTTTCGTCCGGGTTTATATTTACCTGGGCTTCCTGTATCAATTTTTCAGCTGGCATCGGAGAATCAAAAAGAAGTTCCCTTATTGTAAGCTCTGGATCTGCGCTTCTAAAAAGCCTGTCGGAAGGAATTATTGCAGTGCGAATGGACATGTTTTTTTCATTAGTAATATTTTTTAAGAGCTTTTTTCTAAGAACTCTTGCGTTGTAATTACGGGGCGATAAATCGAGGCGTTTTGTAATTCCGTCCATGCATGCTTCAAATGTTCCCCAAAACGGAGTTCTGCACATGCCTGTTATTATGTTTTCGAGTGCTGTAAGTCCATCTTCGGGAAGCCCTGAAAGAAGTGTAATTTCGCCGCCGGTTGCAGAAAAAGTCAAATCGTATAAACCTGGAAGTTTTCCGGCTTTTGCGTTCAGGTTTGAATATTTTATAAAGTTTTTTTTGTGCGTATTTATATTTTTCCAGTCTGAACTGGCTGTTTTTGTGTCCTGTTGTTTTATGTCATTTTCATCATTTTTTTTAAGAAGTACAGATGCAAGCTGCTGTTCAGAAATTTTTTCTTCTGTATGAAGTTTAATCTGACCTTCTTCAAGTACAGTTATTGTGTCGGCATATTCAACGGCTTCGTTTTCAAAATGCGAGATTATAAGGATATTCATGCCGTTTTTGGCGTATTCCTGTAAATTCTTAAACAGAAAGTCTTTTTGACTTGAGTCTAGAAGAGCGGTAGGTTCATCAAGAATTAAAAACGATGGATTTTTTAAAAGTGCAGAAACAAGGGCTGTAAAAAATCTTCCGTCGCCGCCTGTGTCTTTTATAAGAGTGGAAGGTGAAGTTTCTGGAAGCCATTTTTTTAGAAGTGAAGATGTTTTGATGTCGTTTTTTTTAAGTCCGAGCCAGAATGAAGAAAAATTTGAGTTCTTATGTTTTTTTGTTTTTAATCCAAGCTGAAGGTTTTCATAAATTGTAAGGCTTTCTGCAAGCATCGGATGCTGATGTACGCATACAATTCCGTTTTTAATTGCACGGGACGGTGAATACTGATGTCCCACTTCAAAAGTTTTCGTGTCTGTTTTTAGAATGCCCGAAGTCGGAATAACATCTCCACAGATTACACCAGCCAGGGTTGATTTTCCGGCTCCGTTTTCCCCAAGAAGAAAATGAATCTGCCCGTCCTTAAAATTCAGACTTATGTTATTAAGAACGGTTTTATATTCATATTTTACGCATATATTTTGCAGATACAGATTCATATTTGTTTGAAAATCCATCATGCCGTTTTTTCGACGGCATTAATTTTTGTTTTGTGATTAATAATATGGATTATTTTATCACTTTTTTACCGCTTTTAATATCATCTACAAGGGCTGCAACATTTTTTCTGATAGATTCCGGCACTGTGTTAATGTATCGTTCATCATCCTGAACAAGATTTACGAATCCTTCTTTCATGCCCGACATTCTTGCTGTTCCCCATTTTGTGTTGCCGTTAAGATATTCGAGAGTTACTTCTTTTGTCATTTTTGCCTGTTCCATTACTGTACTTGAAATGATTGTTCCAGGCGCTTTGTCAAAACCGTTGTTATCAAACCATGTGATATAGATGCCGTTATTTACTGCAGAAGAAATTACACCTTGTGAAGCACCTCCGCATATCGGAAGAATTACGTCAACTCCGATTTTTGCAACTGAATCGGCAAGTTCAGCACCTTTTGTAGCATCGTACCAGTTTCCGACAATTCTGAATTCTACGCTTGTTCCTGAAACGGCATCCTGTGCGCCTTTTACAAAAAATGGATAGATTATTTCGTTCATTACCGGATATTCCTGTGCTGCAATCAATGCCATTTTGTGAGATTTTGACATTAAAGAACCAATGTATCCTGTTACGTAAGCCTGTTCGTACTGATTGTAGCAAACTGTAGAAATGCTTTTATTGCCTTCGCAGGTTGCGTCTAAAAGCAGGAATTTCTGGGAAGGGAAGGTTTTGGTAAGAGGGACTGCAAGGTCTGGAAGCGACGGATTTGAAGAAATTATTACTTCGTATTTTCCAGTAGAGACAATTGATGTGAGTTTGCTGTTCCATTCAGCCTGATTTGTGCCTGCTTCAAAAATATCTGCTGCAGCATTTGCTCCGTTTGCCTGATTGTATTCTTCAACTGCAGCGTTTACGCCGTCAACAAGCATTGAATATACCGGGCTGTCGGCAACGATGCCTGGAACGAAAACAGCAATCTTTTTTTCTTTTGAAGAAGAGCAGCCTGAAAATGCTGTTGCCGTAAGAATAAGGGCTAAGGTTATACAGATTATTCTGTTTGTTTTTGATTTTAAGTTCATTTTTGTTTTCTCCTGTGTGCGCTTTGTAGTTTAATAAAATGGTTTTATATAAAACTATATGTGATGTGGAATATACTTTTATATAAAACTTTTGTCAAGGCGCAGATGTTGCTTTTATTTATATAGGGCAAACACATAAAATATAAAAAAAATCATAAAAAAATAAATTTTTTGTTGACGATTTTTAATCTGAATTATTATTTTTTAGTATAAGGATTATATTTTATAAGGAATATATCATGGCATTGAATGAAAAGGATGAAAATTTGAAGGAACAGGACGGTAAAGCACCTGAAACTGATCAGAAAACTCAGGATGCAGAAAAACAGACCACTGAAACTTCTGCAGCAGATTCAGCAGCAGCTTCTGAAAAGGATTCAGCAGAAGAAAATGCAGCTCAGTCTTCCGAAGAAAAAATTGCTGCTCTTGAAAAAGAAAACGCAGATTTAAAAGACCAGCTTCTTAGACGTGCGGCAGATTTTGACAATTACCGCAAACGTATGATGAAGGAAAAACAGGATATTTATGATTATGCTAATGCATCATTACTCGGTGATTTGCTTGACAGCCTTGATAACTTTGACCGAACACTTGATGCCGCAAAAGATGCAAAAGATGCAAAAGCGATAGCAGACGGAATCAGAATGATTAACAAGAATCTTGTTAAGATGCTTGGTGATAAATATGGACTTACCGCTTACGGAAAAGAAGGCGATGAGTTTAACCCGGATGAACACGAGGCAATCGGTCGTGTGGAGGATGAAAAGGTAAAGAAAGAAACTCTGCATCAGGTTTATCTAAAAGGTTATAAATTAAAAGATAAGGTTATCCGCCATGCAAAAGTAATGGTAAAGGTACCTAAATCAAACTAAGGATTTTGTTTGAAAAATCCGCAGATTATATAGTTTAAGGAAATAAATAAAACTGGGTAATAAAATGCCTGGGAGGATAGTGAAATTATGGGAAAAATTATTGGTATTGACTTGGGAACAACAAACTCTTGTGTTTCTGTAGTAGAAAATGGTGAGCCTATTGTAATTCAGAATTCAGAAGGCGGAAGAACAACACCTTCAATTGTCGGATTTACAACAAAAGGAGATAGAATTGTAGGTGCATCTGCAAAGAACCAGATGATCACAAATCCAAAAAATACTGTTTATTCAGTAAAAAGACTTATAGGACATCGTTTCTCTGAACTTCAGGGAGAAGCAACAAAACTTCCATACAAAGTAGTTGATAATGGAAATGACTGCCGAATTGAAATTGAAGAAAACGGTTCAACAAAGAAATATTCACCTCAGGAAATTTCTGCTTTCATTCTTCAGAAAATGAAGAAAACAGCAGAGGACTTCCTCGGAACTGAAGTAACAGATGCTGTAATTACAGTACCTGCTTATTTTAACGACTCTCAGCGTCAGGCAACTAAAGATGCGGGAAAAATCGCCGGTTTGAATGTTCAGCGTATCGTAAACGAACCTACAGCTGCTGCCCTTGCATTCGGTTTTAATAAAGATCAGTCTAAAGAACGTACAATTGCCGTTTATGACCTTGGTGGTGGTACATTTGATATTTCTATTCTTTCTCTTGCAGACGGTGTATTCGAAGTTCTTTCTACAAATGGTGATACACATCTTGGTGGAGATGACTGGGACCGTGTAATTGCTAACTGGCTTATTGATGAATTCAAGAAAGATACAGGAATTGACCTTTCAAAAGATCCTATGGCTATGCAGCGTCTTCGTGAAGCAGCTGAAAATGCAAAGATTGCTCTTTCTAATCAGACAACAACTGATATCAATCTTCCATATATTACTGCTGATGCAACTGGTCCTAAACACTTGCAGAAATCATTGAGCCGTGCACAGTTTGAACAGATGACAGAGAATTTGTTCGAAAGAACTAAGGAACCTTGTAAGAAAGCTCTTTCTGATGCAAAACTTACAGCAGATAAGATTGACGAAGTTATTCTTGTTGGTGGTTCTTCTCGTATGCCAAAAGTTCAGGAAGTTGTAAAAGCTATATTCGGAAAAGAAGGTAGCCGTGCAGTAAATCCTGATGAAGCTGTTGCTATTGGTGCTGCAATTCAGGGTGGTATTATCAATCAGGATGTAAAACAGGAAATCGTTCTTCTTGACGTAACACCTCTTTCTCTTGGTATTGAAACTATGGGTGGTGTTTGTACAAAGATTATTCCTCGAAATACAACAATTCCTACAACACAGAGTCAGATTTTCTCTACTGCTGCTGATGGACAGACTGCCGTAACAATTCACGTACTTCAGGGTGAACGCGAACTTGCTGCACAGAACAGAACTCTTGGTAATTTCAACCTCGAAGGCATTCCTGCAGCTCCACGCGGTGTTCCACAGATTGAAGTTACATTTGAAATTGATAAGAACGGTATTGTTCATGTTTCTGCAAAGGATCTTGGAACTGGAAAAGAACAGCACATTCAGATTACAGCTTCTTCTGGTTTGAGTGATGAAGAAATTGACCGAATGGTAAAAGATGCCGAAGCAAATGCAGCTGCAGATAAGGCAAAACGCGAAGCTATTGATGCACGCAACGAAGCTGACAGTATGATTTATACAACTGAAAAATCTCTTAAAGAACTTGGAGATAAAGTTGACGGAGCAGAAAAGCAGAAAGTTGAAGATGCAGTTGCTGCTTTGAAACAGGCATTGCAGTCAGATAATACTGATGAAATCAAGGCTAAGACAGAAGGACTTAAACAGGCTTCTTATAAAATTGCAGAAGAACTTTACAAACAGCAGAATGCAGCTGGTGCAGGAGCTCAGCCAGGAGCAGATGCAGGTGCAAATGCAAATGCTGGTGCTGCGGAAGGTGATTCTGGAAACTCTGGTTTCAACAAAGGAAAAGCTGACGACGTTGAATACGAAGTTAAGGATGATGAATAATCCTTTTTTTGTATAGACTAAGTTTAGTATGATGAAATGCCCCTCTTCTTGAAGACGGGGCGTTTTTTTGATAGTATAGAAGTAATTTTTGGATTGAGATAAATGGCAAAACGAGATTATTACGAAGTATTAGGTGTTGATAAATCAGCCTCAGTGGATGAAATTAAAAAGGCATACAGAAAACTTGCCGTAAAATATCATCCTGACCGAAATCCGGGCGATAAAGAAGCTGAAGAGAAATTTAAAGAGGCAACAGAAGCCTATGATGTGCTTTCTGATGAAAAAAAGCGTCCTCTTTATGATCAGTATGGTTTTGCCGGTTTGGACGGAATGAATCAGGGCGGCGGAGCTCAATACTCTCATGCTTTCCATGATTTTACCGATTTGTTCGGTGGCGCTGGCGGCGGTTTCTCCGATATCTTTGACAGTATTTTTGGCGGTGGATTCGGCGGTTCGTATTCCTCACGCGGCCGTAATGGTGCAGTTGCCGGTGACAGCTTGAGATATGATTTGAATCTTAGCCTTATCGATGCCGTTTATGGTACATCTGCTGAAATTCATTATAAGCACAGCGAGACATGTACTGTATGTCATGGTTCTGGAAGTGCACCTGGTTCTTCAAAAAAGACTTGTCCAACTTGTGGTGGAATGGGACAGGTAAGACAGGGAAACGGTTTCTTCTCCATCACTCAGACTTGTCCGAAATGTCGTGGAACCGGTTCAATCATCGAAAAACCTTGTTCAACATGCCGTGGAACTGGACTTCTGGAAAAGAATAAATCTGTTACAATCAAAATTAATCCTGGAACGGATGACGGTAAGAGAATTGTAATTCGTGGTCAGGGAGATGCCGGAACAAACGGTGGACCTTCTGGCGATTTGGTAGTATTCATTCATGTTGAAAGACATCCATATTTTGAACGTGATGGAAATGATTTAGTTTGCCTTGTACCAATTTCAATTACACAGGCTGCACTCGGCGCTGATATCAGTATTAATTCCCTTGATGGAAAGAAAATTGCAATTAAGATTGCTCCTGGTACAGAAAACGGAAAGCTTCTTAGAGTAAAAGGCGAGGGCGTTCCAATTGCTGGTACATCTAAAAAAGGTGACTTGTATGTAAAGATTCTTGTTCAGGTTCCGCAGAGGCTTTCTTCAAAGCAGAAAGAATTGCTTCAGCTGTTTAAGGAGCTTGAAAATCCTCCGGAAGAACCTAAGCTTGTTTCCTGGTCTCAGTATCAGAACTAAAACAAATCTAAAATAAAAAATATAGTCTAATAATGAAAAGACCGTTCATATTTTCGGATATGGCGGTCTTTTTTTTACAGTTGTTCAATTCCTTTATAACTTTATTTTAATAACTTTTTTTCAAATTTTGCCGATAATGTGATAAGATATATAATATTAAAATAATAAAATCAAAAGTAACAATCTATAAAAGTTACTTGTGAGCCGCGTATAGGAGTGCTTATGTATAAGACTCAGAAAAAAATTGTTGTCATATCGATGAACGTAATTGTAATGCTGGCATTTATTGCACTTGTGCTGCTGTTGATTCCGGCAAGACAGTCTTCTGAGATGTCAATTTATAGTTTTCTGGCCGTAGCCATTGTTTTCTTTTCTGTAATTTCACTTGGTATCCGTATGAAGTCTTTGTGGATTTCACTTGTTCGCAAGAAGAATCTTGAATCTGGCGAAACAACTATTCTGAATGAATTTATAGACAAACTTCGTTTCTGTTATACGCTTGATGATTTTTATAATGCAATTGGCGAAGTTCTTGAAAAAAAAGGTGACTGTTCGGTTCTTTTTATTGACCGTATGAAAAATTATGTACTTTATAACAGTCCTGCACGTCTTACAACTTCCGAGGCGACTCACGATAAAATTACACAGAAATTTTCTGAAAGCTGGCAGGATGGAAATTTCTTTTTCGACAGACATTTTGGTGTAACTTCAAGTTACAGAAAATCACGCGGTTTTTTCCTTTGTTTCCAGCAGCAGCAGTTTTTTGTTTTCTGCCGTTATACAAGACTTTTTGATTTGAATGTATATGCAAGGCTTTACGAAGAGTACAAGCGTTTTATGACACGTACAAGAACAATTTCTCAGCTTTCTGAAATTTCTTCTACAACAAAGGAATGGGAACAGCTTGCTGAAACCCAGCAGTCATTCCTTCCGCAGAAAATTCCAAATATCAAAAAACTTAAGATTGCAACTTATTTCCGTCCGCTTGTAAACGTATCGGGCGACTACTTTTCTATTCTTCCAATTGATCAGAATAAAACCCTTCTTATGCTTGGAGACGTTTCTGGAAAAGGTCTTCCAGCTGCCCTTATCATGGGTTTGGTAATGAATACTGTAAAAATTATTGAAGATAAGGAAGATTTGGTTGGCGTTCTTCATGCAATTGATAAGGCTATTAAGGGAATGCATCTTCAGGATAAGTATACCGTATTGTTCCTGAGTATTGTTGATACAGAAAAAATGAAAATCCGTTATATAAATGCTTCCATGTCGGATCCTTTAATTCTTTCTCCAGCTCCTGATGGTTACAGAATTAAGCCTCTTACCTCAAATGCATCACTTATTGGTATTTTGGATGTCGGTGATGTAACTGTTGCTGAAAAACGTCTTTTCCGTGGCGATACGATTCTTATGGCAACCGACGGTGTTTCTGAAGTTATGGATGATGATGGTGTTGAGCTTGGTGATACAGATTTGTTTAAAAAGTGTCTTGTCGCTGGTGCTGCTAAATCGCCTCAGGAATTTGTAAACGATATCGTCGATTTAATCTGGAAATATAATGGCGATAAAAAACTTCATGATGACGTTACAATGATGATTGCGAAGGTAGGTTACTAATATGATTTATATAGTATTAAATATTCTTGCGACACTTTTTCTGTTTTTTTATACAAAATTAATTGATAAAAGGCTTCGTGCAGATTCATTCAGTTCGAATTCTTTTATAGTAAGCCTGCTTCTTGTAACTGTAGAATCTATCGGTTATTCGCTGGTTCTTATTTTTAATAAGGTTTGGTTCGGTTCATTAACTTTTCAGCTGATGAGGATTCTTTTTGTAATAGACGGTTTCTTCTTTATTACACTGAGTTTTGCAATCATGGAAATTGCCATTAATGTACGAAAACCTATAATTCAGCTGATAAAATATGCTCTTCTGGTATTTGTTATCTATATTGTTTATTTTCATTATTCAAGCATAGAAATTTCTGTTGAAAAAGGAATTATGATTATAGATGAATATCTGTTCAAAGAGCCTGTAAGAAATTTCTTTCCATGGACCTGGGCTACTTTGTATCAGGCTGTAATCAAAGTGTTCCTGCCTACAATTTCTCTGCTTTTCCTCTGTCTTATGCAGGAAGATAAAGATGCTTCTCAGCTTCAGAAATATCAGAGTATTCTTATTGGAGAATCACTTCTTGTTTTGTGGGGAACAAGCCTCCTTGTAACGTTTGTTTCAAAAGTTGCTCCTGGTTTTTCACTGCTGTTTGTTTATTCTTATATTTTTATGTTTGTTCTTCTTTTTACGGCATTGTTAAAGACAACAGTGCCTTCTGGAAGAGGTCTTGCAGTTTCTATACTTAAGGTAATTGTTACATATTTTATTCCTGCTGCAGCGGCCGGTGCAATTTGTGCTTTCCTTCAGCCTGTTGGTGGAGTAAATACAAGTTTTGTGATGCTTGTTGTTTTAGTTGCGGTTGTAGGAGTTTTCTTTTCTTTTAAGATTTCTGATATTCTTTCTTCAAGTTCAAAGCTTTATACTGCTGATTACGAGGCTCAGCTGGAAAAAGACCTTGCTTCGGTTGATTATTCGGGTGAAATGGATGCCGTTACAAACAGAATGAACGAGGTTATCAAGAGAAATATCGAATCAACTTCAATGAGCGTTTATATTGATAACGGTCATGGTGCATTGGATGTTGCCTATTCTTCAAATAACATGACGAATTCAATAGCAATCAATAATCCGATTTTTGATGTCCTTTTGAATGCCAACAAAACTGTCGTAATTTATAACGAAATTGAAAAGGAACATACAGTTTCTTCCATTCAGGATGAATTGTATAAGTTTTTTGAAGAAACAAAGTCCGATGCACTGTTCCTTTTGAATGAAGGTCACAATCTTCTTGGTGTAATTACACTTGGACGAAAAGCCGGTGGAGATCACTATAAGGAATATGACTACAATGTTTTTGTAAAACTGTATTCTTACTTCTTCGTGTTCGGATATTACATGCGTAACATTTCTAATAAGGAAATTATTTCTGTCGTAAACCGGGAACTTCGCATGTCTTCTCAGATCATTACTTCCATTCAGGAAAACATTGACCGTCTGAACAATCCTAAAGTTGATATCGGATATCTGATGGTTCCTGCTCATAACATTGGTGGTGAATTTGTTGATTTAATCCGTCTTACCGATACAAGGCATCTTTTTGTTGTAGGCGACTTGTCTGGAAAAGGTATTGCCGCTTCTATGAACATGGTCATCTTAAAATCTATTATCCGTTCTTATCTTTCTGAAACTCATGATTTTAAGGAACTCGTTGTAAAAATCAATACATTTATCCGCGACAGTTTGCGAAAAGGTACAATCTTTGCCGGTTTGTTTGCACTTATCGATTTTGAAACCGATACAATGTATTACATAAACTGTGGTGTTCCGGCTTTGCTTTTGTATACTCAGGTTTATAACAACGTAATCGAAATTCAGGGTTCAGGACATATTCTTGGTTTTGTTAAGGATATTGGTCCTTATATTTCTGTAAAAACTACAAAATTGAACCGTGGTGATATCATCCTTGCCTGTACAGACGGTCTTATTCAGTCGCATTCCCTTCGAGGCGAGCAGTTTGGTAAGGAACGCGTTCAGCAGGCTGTTCTTGATAATTCAACTTATCCTGCACAGCGAATGGCTCAGTTTACTTTTGACGGACTTTTGAAGTTCATGTCAAAGGAAATGGAAGATGACGTTTCTATTCTTGTCATTAAATATGGTAATACTCAGGATAATGTTGAAGAAACTGATGATAAAGAAACTGGCAATGCTGAAACAACAACGGAAGAAAGTTCTGCAGAAGTTACTGATGATACAGTAAATGCTGCTGAAGAATCTTCTGAAGTTGCAGGTGATGTATCTGCTGTAGTTGATGACAATGTTTCAGCTGAGGCAGCCGTTGAGAATACAGACAGTTTTGCTGAAACTTCAAGTGAATCTGTAGTTTCTGAACCTCAAGTTGATTCTGTTTTGGAAAATCCAGCTCCTGATCAGACAGAAGAAATTGATGTTGCAAAAGCTGTTGAAGAGGCAAAGGAAGCAAAAGAAGCAGAAGCTTCTAATGAAGTTTCTGAAAAAGCTCCTCTTGATGACGGTTTGCCGGAAGGTTTTGATTTGGATAATATAGATGCCATGATGAAAATGGCTGGACTTTAATTTGATTGAGGTGTGACAGATGGAACAGCTTGCGATTGTAGAAAAAGAAGGTGCAAACTATAAATTATATGAACTTGAAGGCGCTCTGAATGCTTATACTCTTGGTGAATTTCAGAATACGCTGTATTCGGCAGTTCTTCAGAATAATATTGTTCTTGATATGTCAAAATTGATAGAACTTGATCCTTCAGGAATTGGTGTATTGATGGCTGCCTTCAACGACAGTGTTGAAGCCGGGCATACACTTTATTTTATGACAATGTCAAATGAAGCTGATAAAGCAATTGCTTCAACAGGTTTTAAGTCGTTGTTTAATATAATAAACGCGGTTACCGAAGTAAAATAGTTTTACGCTGACACTTTTTAATATTTTATAAGGGCATCTCTAAAGTTTCCTTGGATTTTTAGAGATGCCTTTTTTATTATTTTGCCTGCCAGCTTAGTTCCCGGGCTTTTTCTTCAACTGCAGCGGCAAGTTTTGTAATATCTCCCTGGTTTTCGGTGATAATGCGTACAAAAACAGAACCCGCAACAATTGCTTCCACGTAATCAGCCAAAGCCCGAGACTGTTCTCCGTTGCTTATTCCGAATCCGCCGTAAACTTTGCTTCCACCAGCGCTCACTTTTTTTAAGAACTCCAATGTTTCGCCACTGATTTTTGTGTCGGTTCCTGTAATTCCAGTGCGTAGTGCAGCGTAGATATACGGAAAGCCAGTGTTTGCAAGTTTGTTTAAGCGTTCGTCACTCATACTTGGTGCGGCGACAGGAATATTTATCATTCCATTTTTTTTGCAGGCAGCGGTAAGACCTTCGTCATAATCAAACGGTAAGTCTGGAATAATCATGCCATTTACACCTGCAAGGGCAGCTTTTTTGCAAAAGTTCTCAACGCCTGGAGTATAAATAAGCGAGCCGTAACTCATAAGATAAATTGTTGTGTCTGGAAATTCGCGGTGAATCTGTGCAATAAAATCCAGACCGTCTGCAGTTTTGTAGCCGCGTTCAAGTACTTTTGTGCATGCCGTTTGAATTGCAGGACCGTCCGCGCTCGGGTCGCTGAATGGCAGCTGAATTTCAAGAATGTCTGCACCGCCTTTTACAAGTGCACGTGCCGCGTTTAAGGCAATTTCTGTGGTAGGGTAGCCTGCAACTAAATGGCTCATCAATTTTATTTTGTTCATATTGTATCTCCTGTGTTTGGGGCGTTGCGGGCACTCCCGCAGAGGGGGTAGCGAACAACGCAGTGTGAGCGAGGGGGAGACTTCCCCCTCCTTATTTCATACTCTTTGCTTCGTGAATGTCTTTTCCACCTTCAAGGCGTTCAATTTCGGCGTGCAGAAAATCCAGCCATTCAGTTGGGCGGAAAACTGGACTTGTAATGAATACATCTTTGTCGCCGCGGCCACTCATATTAATAATTACAGCCTGATCTTTTGGAATTTCACGTGCAATCTTAATTGCCGCGGCTCCTGCGTGTGCCGATTCAAGCGCAAATAAAATGCCTTCGTTCTTTGCAAAAAACTGAACTGCTTCCAGCGCTTCTTTATCCAAAATGGACGTAAATTCTACGCGACCAGAACGTCCCAATGCCGCAAGCTGAGGTCCAATTCCGCAATAATCAAGTCCTGCAGAAATTGAGCGTGTTGGAAGTGCCTGACCGTCTTCGTCTAGTAAGAACCGGCTTTTGTAGCCCTGCAAAATTCCGTCGCGGGCTGCGTTACCTGTCATACGGCTTGCATTTTCGCCAACGTTTGGACCAATTCCACCTGCTTCTGCACCAATAAGGCGGGGAGAATCTTCATTTATAAACGGTTCAAAAAATCCGATTGAATTTGAGCCGCCGCCTACGCAGGCAACCATTGCACCAATTTTAATTCCGCGTTCTTCGGCCTGTTTTTTTACTTCGCGGCCAATTACACTCTGGAATTCGCGTACAATATCTGGGAATGGGGCAGGACCGAGTGCACTTCCTAAAACATAATGTGTACTGTCGGGATTTGCGGCCCAATCACGCATGGCTTCGTTTACTGCATCTTTTAAAGTACGGCTTCCGCTTGTTACCGGGTGAACTTTTGCACCGTACAATTCCATTGCGGCTACATTTGGCTGCTGTCGGCGAACATCAACTTCGCCCATATAAATTGTACAATCTAATCCGAGTTTTGCACACGCTGCGGCAGTTGCAAGACCATGCTGTCCGGCTCCAGTTTCTGCAATAATTCGTTTTTTGCCCATTCGTTTTGCAAGCAGGCACTGACCAATTGCATTGTTTATTTTGTGAGCGCCTGTGTTTGCAAGACCTTCAAGCTTTATGTAGATTTGTGCTCCACCAAGAAGACGAGTTGCAGTTGGGGCAAAATAAAGCGGAGTTTCGCGACCGATATAATCTCGCCGGATGATTGCAAGTTCATCCAGAAAAGTTTTATCGTTCATAGCTTCGTGGAAGGCAATTTCAAGTTCGTCGAGCGGGCGGCGTAAAACTTCTGCTACATATTTTCCGCCAAAATTATCAAAAAATCCGTTATCGGAATGAGTTGTTTTCTGTGCCATAGAATCCTCTTTATACTTGTTTCTATTTGTAGTAACAGTATAATATACGTATTTGTTTCTGTCAATAGAAACAAATCTGCAAGGTACCTATTTTTCTTCTAGAAAAATAGGCAAGGGCGGTTGAGGCTTTCACCTCATTAGGGCAAATCCGCCCTTGTGTCAATAGAAACGTTTCTGTAGAAAAGAGCCTCCGCATTATAAGATATTTTAGTAGAAACTTGCGCGAAGGAACGGATCGTGGGGCAAAAACATGCTTTTTGCGGCAAATTACATAGTTTCTATACCGCAAAAAGCATGTAGCGCATTATTGCGCCTGCACAGCATAGCTGCTTGGAGACTCGCTTAAAATGCTCCACTGAAGCATTTTATCGGCTAACGCCGTCGCTCCCTAGGTTTTGACCAACGAGCTCGTGACTGGGAGCAAATTTTTGGAATAATTTTTTTATAATGCGGAAGTCCCTGTAAATTTGACAGAATATTGTTAATTCTGTATATTCAAGAATTATTTTTGACGAGACATTTTAAATGAATAATATATCTGATATTAAACGAAAATCATTTTTTCTAAAAACTCCTGATGGGGTCGATTTGTGGATTGACCGCTGGATTCCTGCGGATGGGGTCGAAATAAAAGGTATTATTCAATATCACATTGGAATGGAAGAATATACCGGGCGATATAATGAACTTGGTTCTTTTTTTGCAAATGAAGGTTTTGTTTTTAATGCGTATGATTTTCGTGGGCATGGTGTTACGGCTCAGAATGCAATAAAAAATCAGACGGGACTCATCGGAAAAATTGCAGATAAAAATGGTTTTAATATAGCAGTTGATGATTTACAGACGGTTATAAATGAATGTAAAAAATCTTTTCCACAAAAAAAAGTTGTTCTTATTGGATATTCCTTTGGTTCTTTTGTGTGCCAGGGCTTTATAGAAAAATATGGAAAAGAAATTGAAGCATGCATTTTATGCGGCACAAAAGGTCCTACCCAGTTTGTAAATTTTATGGGAACTATTTTAGGAAAAATAGACTGCCTTTTCGGACGTGATAAAAAGGCTTCTTTTTTAGAACGAATCCCAGATAAGATGAATGCAGACCGTATTCCAAAAGAAATTTCCAGAAAAAATCGTCTTGCATGGATGTGTTCTGACCAGTCTGTTGTCGAAGCCTATATTTCAGATTCCATGTGCAATAATGGTTTTGTCCGTTCCTTTTTTGTAGATATGATGGGCGGTTGTTATCAAATTCATAAACGTAAGAATATTCGCAATATTCCCCATAATCTTCCTGTTCTGTTTGTTTATGGCGAAGATGATCCTGTGAGCAGATATGGAAAAACAATAAAAAAACTTGAAGTTTTGTATAAAAAAACAGGCCTGTCTTTTGTAGAAGAAAAAACTTATTCAGGTTGCCGTCATGAAGTTTTTCAGGATTTCTGCAAAAAACAGGTAACGAATGATATTTTATACTGGATAAATGCAAATTTAGATCTCTAGCTTAACAAAAGATGTTTTTTGCAAGAATCTTTTTTAGTTTCGAGGCATCTTTTATTCCTGTTTGATTTTCAATTTCTACTCCGCTTGAAACATCAATCAGTTCTGGCTGGAATTGATTGATAAGGTCGGAAGCGTTTTCCGGTGTGATTCCTCCTGCAAGCCAGAGTTTATGATTCGTGCTGTAATTCTTCAATTTTGAATCCTGCAAAAATCGTGGTTCACCCATTAAAAAAAGTTCTTCTGTGGCTTTTTCCAAGTCTCCGTTTTTTTCGGTGAGGGCAAAATAATGAGGAAGTGCAAGAAGCTTTTGAGGAACTTTGTTATAAGGAATTCCATGAAGCTGAATGCAATCTAAAATGCCTTGTTCCACATAGTTTGCGGCAGACTCGGCTTCGGGTGAATCGGGCTCTGTAATTACTGCAATTTTTTTTGCTTTGATGTATTTTAGAACTGGAAGAAGTTTTTCAAAGCGTTCACCGTAAACGTTTCGTGAAAATCCTGCCGCAAAAATAAAACCTGTAAAATCTGCGCCAAATTTATCTGCCAGAAGAATATCATCTTCATTTGTAAGTCCGCAGATTTTTACAAGAGGGTTGTGAGCATATTTTTGCGACTGTAATTCTGCAAAGTCTATCCAGAATTCCGCATTTTTAGTTGGTTTTGCTTCCATAAAACTTTTTACAAGGTCTGTTCGCAATTCGGGATTTTTTGCGGCGGCTTCTCCAAGAAGCATACCGGAAAAACCAAGGCTTCCTGCAAAGTCAGCGGCTTGTGGTGTACGGATTCCGCTTTCAAAAACAACGCGTGCATCTTCACCAAGTACGCTGCGGATTTTTGTAAGCATTGCACACGGCTTGAGTAAATCTATTTTGAATGTTGCAAGGTCGCGGCTGTTTACTCCGCATACAATGTATTTTTTGTCTACATTTGCGGCAACGGCTGAAAGTTTTTGCATATCGTCATCACTGCGGATTTCTACAAGACTTGTCATTTTGTATTCGGCGGCTAGTTGTGCCATTTGAACGATTGTATCAGTTTCAAGAATGCGTGCAATTAAAAGAATTGCGTCTGCGCCGGCTTTGTAAGAGATTTCAACTTCCTGTGGAAAAAGCAGAAAATCTTTTCGGAGAACGGCGGGGGCTGTAACGGGCTGCAGGTTGTTGGTAGAGTCTTTTTGGGGTGAATTGGCGCTTGCGTCGATGTTTTGCGTTTTTTCAAATTCGTCTATAGCCTGGCAAACTTCCATTAAATCTTTTAGACTGCCCTTAAAATAATTCTGTTCTGTAAGGCAGCTGATTGCGGCGGCTCCAGCTTTTGCGTAGGAAAGAGCGGTTTGTGGTGCATCCAGATTTGGAGCAATGTCGCCTTTACTTGGTGAAGCACGTTTTACTTCGAGAATTACGCCGCGGGCTGGAGATGTAGTGTTTGGGGAAATGCCGCTTTTTGTGGTGCTTTGTGCGAGTTGTTCTGGTAATGGCAAAAAAGGATGAACCGGGCGCTGGCGTTCGGCTGGGATTTTTATTCCAAAGTTGAGACCAAAGCGTTCAATATCGGTTTTTCGTTTTTCAATTATTTGTGTAAGTATATCGTTCATTTTAATTCCTGTGTAAGGTCGTTGTACGGGGGGTTTAGGGGGTAAGCAGTTTTTACTGCGTCCCCCTAGGCGAAGGGGTAGGCGGAAATTGGCGGTGGTTGAGCCTGTCGAAACTACCGGCGATTGCAGCCGAGGGGGAGACTTCCCCCTTTATCCTTTATGCTGCTTCTGCCAGATCCCTGCTTACCTGCTGAATCTCTTGCAATTTTGCGAGGGCTTTTCCGCTGTTGATTGCTTCCTGCGCCATTGCATAACCATCTTTGAGAGTTCGGGCTTTTCCGCAAAGATAAAGAACGGCACCTGCATTAAGACAAACTGCGGCTTTAATTGTAGGACGGCCGCTTCCATTTAAAACTTCCATTGCAAGCTTTGCATTGTCAATTCCGTTTCCGCCAAAAAGTTCACTTTCGTCTGCGCCAGCTATTCCAAAATTTGCAGGGTCAATAACATACTGATTTTCGTTGCCTTTTTCGTCAATCTGGTAAACGTGGGTAGGGGCACAAGGGGAAATTTCGTCGTAACCGTCTTCGGAATTAATTACCATAACGCGTTTTGCACCAAGAGATTTTGCGGCATGGGCATAATCGCGCAGAAGTTCTTTTGAATAAACGCCAAGAACTTCGTATTCTGCGCTGGCCGGGTTCAAAAGCGGGCCAAGAACGTTGAAAATTGTTTTAATTCCAAGTGCTTTACGGATTGGCGCTGCAAAACGCATTGCCGAATGGTAAACCGGAGCCATCAAAAAGCCGAATCCTGTTTTGCGGATTAATTCTGCGGTTTTGTCTGGACTTGCCATAATGTTTACACCCAATGCTTCAAAAAAGTCTGCCGCTCCCGATTTTGAACTTACTGCACGGTTTCCATGTTTTGCCATTTTTTGACCACAACTTGCCGCAACAAGTGCCGACATTGAAGAAATATTGAAACTTCCTTTTCCGTCTCCGCCTGTTCCAACAATTTCTGCAAGACCTGTTCCTGTATCATATCCGTCCATAACTTTTTCAAGTGGGAAGCGGGTCTTCTTTTTAAGCATAACTTCTGCAGCCCCTCCCATTTCGTCTGCAGTTGGAAGTCCGCGAGCTGCCATTGCTGTTAAAACTGACGCTGCAACTTTTTCATCCATTGTGCCGTCGGTAAGTTCGCTTATAAATTCGGCAGTCTGTTCACGAGTAAGCGGCTTTTTCTGGTCAATAAGCTGGTTCAAAATTAAAACTGAAGAAATGTTTTCGCGGCTGTAATTCAAAAATGCTTTAAAAAGAGCGTCGCCTTTTTCGCTTGCAATGCTTTCCGGGTGGAACTGAACGCCTTCTATTACAAATTCTTTGTGCCGGATTCCCATAACATCACCGTCTTTTGCCCGGGCGCTTACTTCAAACTCTTTTGGCAAACTTGATTCCTGCACGACAAGTGAATGATAACGTGTAAAATTGCCTTTTAATCCGATGTTTCTAAAGATTCCGCGTCCGTCTGTCTTAATTTCTTCTACAATTCCGTGGCGGATATATTTTGCTCCAACAATTCGTGCTCCAAATGCCGCTCCAATTGCCTGATGTCCAAGGCAGATTCCTAAAATCGGCAATTTTCCTGCAAAATAACGGATTGCTTCTATAGAAATGCCGGCTTCTTCCGGGGTTCCAGGTCCAGGGCCTACAATAATATGAGTTGGTTTTGCAGCTTCAATTTCTGCAATTGTGCTTTCTTCCGAGCGGAATACTAAAACCTTGTCGCCCGAAACTCTTTCTAAACTTTGTACAATATTAAATGTAAAACTGTCTTTATTATCAATAAATGCTATCATAAAAATCTCCTTTTAAGAGGGGGAAGTCTCCCCCTGCGCGCCCACTTTGTTGGTCGCTACCCCTTCTGCGGGCTCAATCGCCGCCCGCAACGCCTGCTATTTTTTTGTTTCAAATACGC
>CAMOWQ010000022.1 GCA_946628495.1 uncultured Treponema sp.
TTTCATACTTTTATGATTATATGGAAATTGAAAACAAGCAGTATGAAGGAACTATTCCAACTGAAAAGCGCGACGATAACGAATTTGAAATTGAGTTCCGGGATGTTTCTTTCAAATATCCTAACACAGAAAATTATGTGCTTCGTCATGTAAATCAGAAAATAAAGATTGGAACAAAAACTGCGGTTGTTGGTAAAAACGGGGCGGGAAAAACAACTTTTATAAAACTGCTCTGCCGCCTGTATGAGCCGACCGAAGGGCAGATTCTTTTGAATGGAGTTGATATCCGCTATTACGATTACAAGGATTATGCAAAACTGTTCGGTGTAGTCTTCCAGGATTTTAATTTGTTCTCATTCAGCATTGCAGAAAATGTTGCGGCCAGCAATGAATATGATGATGAAAAGGTTATTGATTGTCTAGAGCGAGCTGGCTTTGAAGAGAGACTTAGAAAAATGCCGGATGGAATCCATACAAACATTTATCAGCAGGAAGATAATGGGGTTGAGATAAGCGGTGGCGAAGCTCAGAAAATTGCGATTGCCCGCGCTTTGTATAAAGACGCTCCGCTTGTAATTCTTGATGAACCGACAAGTGCCCTGGATCCGGTTTCTGAATACGAAATCTACCAGCACTTTGATAAGATGGTTCAGAATAAGACTTCAATTTACATCAGCCATAGAATGAGCAGCTGCCGTTTCTGCGATAATATTCTTGTATTTGACGAAGGCCAGATTGTTGAACAGGGATCGCACGACAAGCTTATGCAGGAAGGAGGACTTTACAGCGAACTTTGGAATGCACAGGCACAGTATTATGCATAAGGGCATGAAGTTTACAGAATCATTCTATATTGTTATAATTCAAATCTACATAATGACTGTATAAGTGTTATAACTGTATAAGTGATATAATCCTTAAAGGGCAAAAAAAATGAAGATAGAAACTTTTGAAATGAAAAACATTCCTCTTTTTCTTGAAGTCGTTGTTCCGTTGTGGAGTCCGCAATCTTCAAACGAAGCATTCAGACGTTTCAACGTGGAATATATAATACGAAACAACATTTTTGAAAACGACTTTCATTTTCAACTGACCGATGAAGACAGTTCAGAAGTATGTTCCGCAGCTTTTTTTGCCCGAAAAGGAGATATCTGCAATGCAGAAAAATGGTTTAAGGAAAATTCAAAAGTTTTTTCAAAAACAGAACTGATTTCTTCTGCAATGAGCCGTACCTATCTGGAACTTATGGATAAAAAAACATTTGCCCTTATGAACAAGGATGATATCAAACTTTCTTTATTTATAAGCCGCAAAAAAGGATGCGGTTCACTTCTTTTAAACGAACTATGCGGCAGATTTAAAAAACAGGGATTCAAAAATCTTTATTTATGGACAGACTGCGAATGCGACTGGCAGTGGTATACAAAACACGGCTATAAACTTGTTCTGGAAGATGTTTACGCCCCCTTTTCTGATATAGAAAACGGCGAACTGTATAAAACCTACATTTTTACAAAACCGCTTTGAGTTATAAAACATTCTGACATAAAAAAACGGAGGTCTGTATGAAAGATTACGTAAACTGGGCAATTTTAGCGCCAGGCCGGATTGCAGCAAGCATGGCAAAAGCTATGAACGGCGTAAAAAACGTAAAGTTGAACACTTTTAGTAAAGATAAAATTCATCTTTATGCCGTTGCAAGCCGAAATCCTGAACGTGCAAAGGAATTTGCAAACCAATGGAGTTTTGAAAAAGCATACGGTTCTTATGATGAATTATTTAATGATCCACAGGTTGATGCAATCTATATCGCAAATCCCCATGCCTTCCATCACGAATCTGTAATTGCCGCCTTAAATGCCGGAAAACACGTTTTATGCGAAAAACCTGCAGGCTGTTCACGCACTCAACTTGATGAAATGATTAATCTTGCCCGTGCAAAAAATCTCTTTTTTATGGAAGCAATGTGGACTGCATTCAATCCTTGTCTTGCAGAAGTTCGGAAAGAAATTGCTGCTGGAACAATAGGAGAAGTAAAAAACATTGATTCCCGTTTTAACAACCGTAATCCGTACGACCCGAAAGACAGAAACTATGCACCAGACTTAGCCGGCGGTGCCCTTTTAGATCTTGGCATTTACAACATCTATTTTGCAATGATGATTGCTGATTTTTCTACGGTTTCAACGCGAAGTTCTCAAGTAAGGATGAAAGGCGGCGTAGATGCATGGAACAGCGTAAACCTCACTTTTGAAAACGGAATCATCACAAGTTTTCAGAGTGCAATGGATGTTCCTTCCCCGGTTCCTACACACGATGCAGTTATATATGGAACAAAAGGTTTTATAACAGTAGAAAACTTTTTTATGGCACAAAAAGCAGATGTTCATATTTATAAAAACATCTGGGGAATGGAAAACGAAACTGTACTCGAAATCCGCGCGCCATTCTGCGTAAACGGTTACGAATACGAGCTTATTCACGCGACGGAATGCATTTTAGAAGGAAAAACGGAATCAACCGTGCATACATTCAAAAAATCCCAGGATTTATGCGCCACAATGGATTTGCTCCGTGACGACTGGAACATGAACTATCCGTGGGAATAAAAATTGAAATAAGCGTGCAAATAAAAGTCGGAAGAAGCACAAAAGGCATTAATGGCAGCAGGAATTATTCAGTCTGTTTTGCAGCCTTCATTTCAAGAAAACCTGCTGCCCCTTCTGCCCAGCTGTACTGACTCAAAAATTCACCTGTAAAACTTTTTAATACAGACAAATCTCCTGCAAGAAAATCATAATAATCACACTTTACAACTTCAGGATTAATTCTAAAACTATTGTATTCCGTAATAAAAAAATCATGAATTTCAAGCTGCTCAAAAGTATGCTTTATATCGACAATAAGATTGCGAAGATTATTACCGTAACGCGCTGAATCTGCATAATCACCCCATAAAACTGAAATCAGTTCCTTTGAATTAACCGATGTACCGTATTTATAAACAAGATATGCCAGAAGCTCGTTTGATTTTGTCCTTGAAAATTTAACAACCTTATCGTTATATAAAAGCGTAAAATTCCCGAATGTTTTTGCTTCAAGATTTTTCTTCTGTTTCTTTACCATCATAAGGTACTGCTTTTCTACCCTTCTCTTATAAAGGGCAACACAGTACATCAGAACACCGCTTAAAATAGAATCAGCAAGTCCAGAAAGCCCGAAATTCTTAAAAATGCCAGGTCCCATAATGCAAAGAGGAATTATCAGCCCGATTGAAAAAGGAAAAGGCGACATAGAAAAAAAACACAGTGCTATAAATCCCGTAAGACAATATACAAGAAATCCATTAAAAGGATGCTTAAGAATATAAAAATTATACACTGCCGCAATCATCGAAACAGAAAAAAGCATGCAGACAGGTATTGTTTTATAAAAGTATGCCTTGTTGCGTTCCAACTTTTTTACTTTTCTGGAATAAAAAAATGTAAAAGCACCTATAAATGTAAAAAGTCCAAAATAAATAAATGAAATTAAATATTCTCTGATATTATTATAATGAAGTATAAAAAGGACTATAAAATCCAAAAATCCGAATGCAAACATAACAGGACTTATTGCAAGAACATGAAGTCTGTTTGTTTCTCCAGAATCTGCAAGATCAAGATAAGAAACCACATAACGCTCTTGATATATGGAAATTAAGTTTTTAATCATATTCACATTATATAATTAACAGATAATTAATCAATTTATTTGTAAAACCATTATTTATTTTGATAATTTTTTTGTGCTGATTACGTACTAATTCTAAGCTTGTTAAGTGCTGATTCTGTGCTTTGCATATTATAGAATAGAGGCATACGAAGGAAATTGAATGAAGAATTTAGATATAAAAAAAGTAATACTGATGGGACTTCTTCTGATAATGCTTATTTTGCAGACAGTTTCAATACTGAATACAAAATAAACAGGCAGATAAAATCCTACAAATAATATGAAATTTTGATGGGCTTCTATAAAACTGAACATCGGAGAGAGAGAAAACCTTAACCTCCTTTTTACATGGGTTTAATCCGGGAACTTCCAAAAGAAATTCCCGGATTTTTTTTTGCATTAATTTTTTTGGCCTTAAGAATATGAATTATCATTTTAAATATTTTCATGCAGCTTTTCATGAAAATAAATGAACGGGTTCTTAAGAGTCATTCAATTAAAATAGAGATTCATTCAGTACTTTTCACTTTGAATAAATATAATATAATAAAGTAAAAGGCGTATTAAAACCGCAGAACGCTCTGAAAATTTACGCCGCCAAGAGGTACAGCTGATGAATTATAAAATAACAGGAAACGAAAACATAACATTTAACAACAATGCATTTTACTGCATTGGAACCGGCCGAATGGGACTTGCCCTTCAAAAACAGTATTTTGAACAGTTAAAACTGGTTCAGGAAAAAATCGGTTTTGAACATATACGCGGACACGGACTTTTTCACGACGACATGGCAATCTACCATGAATTCCAGCCGGGTGTTCCAGAATTCGGACCTCATGCAGGAGAAGGCTGGGATGAATCAAAAGTTCAGGTTGAATATAACTGGACATACCTTGATTTTGTAATGGATTCGTACCTGGAACTGAATATAAAACCCTTTATTGAACTTGGATTTATGCCAAAACAGCTTGCAAGCGGACCAAACAGCGTATTTTACTGGCAGGGACATACTACACCTCCAAAAAATTATGAACGCTGGGCAAACCTTATTAAGGCAACTCTTAACCATTTAATGGAACGTTACGGTGCAGAGGAAGTTGTTACATGGCCTGTTGAAGTATGGAACGAACCGAATCTTCCGGGATTCTGGAAAGATGCCGATATGAAAGAATATTTTAAACTGTATGATGTTTCTTCCCGTGCAGTAAAAGAAGTAGATTCCCGTTTTAAGATTGGAGGACCTGCTGTATGCGGCGGAACTGACAAAGAATGGATTACGGCATTTTTAGAATTCGTCCGCGATAATAAATGCCCGCTTGATTTTGTAAGCCGACATCATTATACGACGCAAACCCCTGTTCCAGACGGACACTACGGATATCCAGAACTTCATCCAAAAGAAGAATGTTTCAGCCAGCTTGATTCTACACGCGGAATTGTAGATTCTTTTGAAGAATATAAAGGCATGGACATAAACGTTACAGAATTCAACACCTCATATATTCCAAATGCTCCTGTCCATGACACAAACCTTAACGCAGCATACATTGCATTAATGCTTTCTACATTCGGCGACAATCACCGTTCTTATTCATACTGGACCTTCGGTGACATTTTTGAAGAAAACGGAGTGCCTTTTACTCCTTTTCACGGCGGATTCGGACTTGTTGCAAACGGATTAATTCCAAAGCCTACTTTCTGGACTTTTGCATTCTATAAAAACCTTACAAAAAATTACGAAAAATGCGTACTGCGCACACCGCAATGCGTTGTAGTAAAGCGTAAGGACGGAAGTTTTGCGGGAGTTGCATGGAATGTCGATACAAAAATGAGCGGAAATCAGATTAATTTTGATTTTGAATTTACTTCACTTGAGGACAAGGCAAACGACAGCAAAAACACAAACGTTTTTATAACACAGCTTGTAGATGAAGAAGTATGTAATCCTCTAAAAGTCTGGCATGACCTTGGTGAACCTGCAAATCCAGGCAAAGAAGAAACAGAACTTCTTAGACAGAGCGCACAGCCATTTGTTCAGACAAAACGCTGCGGCTCTTGTGTAAGCCTTACCCTTAAAGAAAATGCAGTATGTTATTTTGAATTAAAATCAGCCCCGATAAAAAGCGACAGAGGCTATACATTCGGCAGATTATAAAAAAATCAGGTAAGCAAATGCATTTTAACAAATAATAAGGACTCCAATACTCATCAGGCTGTTTTACAAACTTTTATTATTTTTCTTGTGTTATACGATTTGGTGCTTTATAATTTAACCACTATGAAATGGCTAATAATTACAGACAACACCAAATTACCTGATGATGTATCGGAATTCCTTACTTCAAAAAATAAAAAGAATAAATCTTTAATTTGCAATTTTTCACTGGAAAGTATCGTTAAGAATAAATCTCACTTAAAAGAACTTGCAGCCTGTATTATTTATGCACAGGAAGAAGCTTCAGTTTCTGCGGAATTGGGAGCGGTTCTTTCTTCCCTGCTCGGCTTTCTTGCGTCTGAAAAAATAGCTGTTCTTACAAACATCAGGCTTTTAAATAAAGACCCTCTTTTTGCAAAAGATGTTGCAATCGGCTGCGAATCAGATACAGAACTTTTAAGTATTCTTTCAAAAAAGTACAAGAAAATATTTGACGATGCAGGAAAACGTATTTCAAAGAAAAATCTTCTTGAACGCGGCATTCCGTATACTGCCGACTGTTTCGGTACATACATTGCAAAGAATAAACTTGAAATCGTAAATGAATTCCTTGCAGCTGGAATGAGCGTAAATTCCCGCGACGATACAGGCACTCCAATGCTGAACATTGCATGCCGCAACGACAACTACGAATTTGTAGAAATGATTTATGATTTGGGTGCAGAATTGAATGCAGTTTCTGACGACCGCGGATATACAGCCGTTATGGATGCTGTCTGGCGTGGTAATGAAAAAATCACTAAATACCTTATTTCAAAAGGCGCAGACCTTAATACAATCAACAAGGAAGGACAAAACAATCTGATTCTTGCTGTTGGAGCAAACCGCGAATCGCTGGTAAAACTTCTTGTAGAAAACGGCGCAGATCCGGACGTAAAAGATATGATGGGCATGAGCGCTTATACTTATGCAGTACTTTTCAAAAAGCAGCGTCTTGTAGAAATTCTTCAGCCATATCATAAAGAGATATAGGTTATAGGTGTCAGGTTTCAGGTTATAGGAGGGGAAAGACTTCCCCTCGCTCCAACCGCCTTCGGCGTTTTCCGCTACCCTTTCTCCTAAGGGGCCAGGCCCCTTAAAAACCCCATGCATTTCAGTATAAAAAAATCCCGGCAGATTGATGGATTATCTACCGGGATAAAAATTTTCTCTTAATGTTTAAAAACGTAAAAATTACTTTCACATTTTTTAGAACGCGACGTTTGCATAACAAACTCGCTTAGTCTGCTATGCACTAACAGCCGCCAGCAACTTTACGCATTACCTCTTAAGGCTCAAAACAGTTTCAAGAAGTGTATCTGCTGTTGTAATTGTCTTTGAGTTTGCCTGGAAACCTCTCTGGGTTACAATCATATCAGTCATCTGTTCTGACAAATCAACGTTTGACATTTCCAAAGCACCTGCAAGAAGTTTACCCTTTCCTGCAACTCCTGATTCATTTATTCTTGCCATACCGCTGTTGTTAGATTCAACATAAGTATTGTCTCCGGCTTTTTCAAGTCCCTGATTGTTTGCAAAAGTTGCAAGAGCAATCTGTCCTATAGTTCTGTTTGTACCGTTTGAATAAACACCTGTAATTGTACCGCTTGCATCAATTTTGAAGTTAGTCATATAACCAAGTGTATATCCGTCCTGATAGAAAGCTTTTGTTGAACTTCTTGATGCGCTCTGAGTAATTGTATCTTTAAAAGAACCAATTGTTCCAAGATTTATATTCAAAGTCTGTCTTGTAGGATTTCCCTCTTCATCAGGATTTGCATTCTGTACAGCAAAAGAAGTCATAATTTCAACCTGTCCTGAAGGATTTGAAACATTTCCTGCACTATCTGTTACAGACTGAAGAGAACCGTCATTTGCAAACTGAACGATGAATGTGTTTTCCATTCCGTCTGTTGTTCCAAATCCGACTCTTGTCTGTGTAAATTCTGCATCATCAGGATCGATTTCAACAGTTGCCTGCCACTGGTTAGGATTTCCATTTACTTTTCTGAAAGATACAGAAAGAAGATGTTTGTTACCAAAACTGTCATAAACTTCTTCCTTTGTTCCCCATGTTCCAGCCTTTATATCATCACTGCTTGCACCTTCCTGAATTTCAGGCATTGTTTTATCAAGGTTGCAGGCAAATTTTACATTCTGAGTTGCTTTTGCAGGATCTTTAGAACCAACAGGAATAATAAGGTCTTCTGGAGTTCCTGCTGTAGAAACAACCATCTGTCCGTTTACTTCTTCTGCCATCCATCCCTGTACACGCATACCGTTTGCAGGGTTTACTAAAGTACCGTTGCTGTCAAGTCCGAAAGCACCGTTTCTTGTATAGAAGGATTCTTCACCGCTTTTCAAAACAAAGAAACCGTTTCCCTGAATGGCGATATCAGTTGAAACACCTGTTGACTGAAGGTTTCCCTGATTAAAAATATTATCTATAGTTGCAACGGTCATTCCAAGACCGACTTCTTTTGGATTTACGCCGCCAAGTTCATCGGTAGGTCTTGCAGCACCGCTCATCTGCTGGCTTATCATATCCTGAAAATTAACTCTTCCACGTTTAAAACCAACTGTGTTTACATTAGAAATGTTGTTTCCTATTACGTCCATTCTAGTCTGATGATTCTGCAATCCAGATACACCAGCATAAAGTGATCTCATCATATGCTTCTTTCCTTCCTTCCTACCCGATTAATCAGCGTAAATCGCCGCAATTTTATCCATGCTGTAATACATACCGTTTACAAGAACCTGAGGGTCTTCGCCTCTTGTAGCTCCCTGTACGACTCCTGATACAGTTGTATCACCAATATTCAATTCCACATTTTTGCCGATTGTTGCAACCGCTTCAGAACTGTTGAGCATTGCAGACATTCTTGAAAATGCCGTGCTCATATTCGTCATCTGTTCCAGCGAACTGAACTGTGCCATCTGGGAGATAAACTGTGTATCTTCCATAGGGCTTGTCGGATCCTGATTCTGAAGCTGCGTAATAAGCAGTTTTAAGAAATCATCTTTTCCAAGTTCCTGAGTAGCCTTTCGTCCTTCCTGAACGATTGACTTATTGAAGTTGTTTACCGCACTTTCTACGGCAAACGCATCACTTGAATTCATTTTTGTGTCTATCGGTTCCATCATTTCCTCACTCACAAAACTATATTTATTGTGCGCACATTTTGTACGCCAAACACCCTTTTTATATCGTCATTTCAGGCAACGATGTTTATTGAATAATTTGAAAAATCAAAATTATTTTTTTCAAAAACATCTGTACTTACACTTTCTGATTCAGCAAGTGCACCGTATGCCTTTTTTCCAGTATACATTGCATCATTAAACTGTTTTTCAAAACTGTCATTCTGACCTGTCTGACCGGAAGCTGTATTAAAAGAAACATCAAAATTTGCAGCATCAAAGCCATTCTTTATAAATGCCTCACGAAGAGATTCTGCATTGTCCTTGAAAACCTGTAATGCCTCTTTTGAATTAACTACAATCTGTCCATGAACAGTTTTACCATCCATAGAAAGATGAATTTTTACATTTCCAAGATCATCAGGATGAAGCACAAGATTTATTGTTCCCTGATTATTATCTTTCAGAATGATATTTCCGGCTTTTACAAATTCCGGCGTATTTGCCTGAATCTGATTATTCAGCATGGCCCTGAACGTAGAACCGTCGCTTGCAGCCGTCTGGTCATTAAGGGAAAGAGTATCTTTTGCAGCATCATTTGCGGCAATTTCCATTGTAACTTCGGTATTATTGCCGTCATGAGTTATACGTACAGTTTTAGCTTCCGGCTTAGATTCAGAATCATTATTCTTTTCTGTATCTTCTGTCTGCCTGTAATCACGTACTGTAATTTTTCCGTCAGCATCAAGCTTTGAAATTACAGGCTTTCCTTCTTTCTGTACCGAAAAATCAGTTTTTTCGTCTCCGTCAGCTAAAACAGCTTCCAATCCAGAAACTTCAGTATTTTTTACATCATTACCGTCGGCTTCTTCCGTAACATTATTTTTTTCTGAGAATGCATTATTTTTTACAACTAAAGAAGCAAGTTCCGGCTGAAGTTCTGTATCTTCTATGATTTCGGATTCATCTTTTTCTGCTTTCTGTCCTATCTGCCTGATTCTATTAAAATCAGCTTCTGTAAGCTTTGCAGCAGATTTTTCATCTGAAGATTTTTTTACAGTCTTAGGATTTTGAGTATCAACAGATTTTTTAACGGCATTTTTTACTTTGCCATCGTTTTCTGAAAGATTTTCATCTTTATTCTGTATCTGTTTTTTGGTAATTGAATTCTTTTTATTTGAGCCTTCAGAATCTTTTACTTCTCTATTTTTTCCGTTAGTTTCAGCTTCTGATTTTTTTACGGAAGAAGTTTCATCCTTTACATTTTCTGAAGGATATTGATTCGATCTATCAGTTTTTTCTGAAGGATTTTCTTTGGAAACCTTATTTTCCTGTTCAATTGATTTTTCACTAGAATTTACGTTTTCGGATTTGACATCTTGTTTTGAATAGGACGCCAGAATATCAGAAAAACTCACCTGAGGCTGCGGTATTTCCCGTCCTGCATTGAGTTTTTCCTGCAGATTCAATTCCTGAGCATTTATATTCGCGATGATATCTGTAATTGCCGTCATCAGGCACTCCTTTCTAAAACATGAAGGATTGCTGTGACGGACTATCGTTACTCCAAGTTCTCCGGCTTGCTTATCATCTTGCGCTGTACTTCGGCAGCACGTTCAGAAGGCATTAATGAAAGCCAGTAAGATCCCATGGATGACGTTCCATTTGCAGCTGCAAGTTCCTCTACCTTGCGAAGGACATCAATTACTGTCTGATCATCCATCGCAACAAGGATATTAACGGCTGCAGTAGGAGTCATTCCGTTCAGATTATTAGCAATCTGTTCAATGTTTACTTCTTTATCATCGTATTTTTTTACATTCAGGTTAAATGTTTTTTCTCGTTCTTCCTGATTTTTTTCACGTTCTGAAAGTTCTGCTGCAATCTGTTCGTTTAATTTTTCGGCAGAGGCAAGATCTGCTTCCCTTTTGTCTAATTCTTCCTTAAAAATATTAAGTGCTTCCTTCTGCTTGTTCAGACGGTCTTCGTCAAGATTTGCAACAAGCGGTTTTGATTGAGTTGACGTTACTGAAGTCTGAGGTTCTTTTCCAAGAAGCCTGTAAACAGGTGCAAAAACGGATTTTACATGAACAACGCCAAGATAATCAAACCACAGCAAACCCGCTATAACAAGAATAAAAATGAGAATCAAAAGAACAAAAGATTTTCCAATCCCTTTAGACATATTTCCCCTCGAATGGAATTAAACCAATGCAAAAATTATAACATAGAAACACAGGTACAGCAAATCAAAATCAGATTAAACCTGCAATTGCCGCACCAAGCGTAATGTCGTTGTCGCAGGAAACGATTCTCCAGTAAATTCCAAGCTTTCCGGTAAGGATTTCATCAAGATATGCAGTCGTTCGTTCCTTTACCATGTAAGTTTTGTGGAAAGTTGTTCCGTCACAAAGCATGCAAACCGGCATAGATGCAGATTTTCCAGCCCCAGTCTGAACTGCACAGGCAATCAAAATTGCAGCTGCATACTTTGCAGAACGGGCTGCAATTGCATCAAGAATCTGGAAAAGCTTATCAACATCGTCTGTAGTTGCAATTGTGCAGGCAATGTTTCCAAGAATACAGCCACTGTCATAAGGTGCGTGAAGGAATTTATCCATTTCTATAAGAGTAAAATCTTTTATTTTAAGCAATGCATCGTTTACCGCCTGCGAAAACAGTTTTTCTTCAGCTGCTTTTTTAAGTGCAATGCCAGAAACAGGTCCAAGATATGCGCCCGAACAGAGTTTTTCAAGGAAGAAAGTTCCTGGCTTTGTAGAAGAAGCATCAAATTCAACATCAAAATCTGAACGTTTTACATTAAGATATTTTCCGCTTTCGCATACAACAATCTGTTTTTTAATATTAAATTTTTCATCTTCCGGCTGAACATAAGCGGCATTCATTCCAGTTCCAAGAATGTAACCTATATATGAAGAATAACGGTCTCCAGCTTTTGCACAGGCTTTTCCTGCAAGAAGGGCTGCTACAGTATCATTACACAATGTAATTTTTTTAATTTCATTCCAACCGCGGCTTTCGAGTTCTTCCTTCAGGCATTTTCCAATTTCGCAGCCGACAACTTCGGGAGCTTTTACTTCCTTTGAAAAACCAAGCAGAATGCCGTCACCGTTTTCTGTAATTGTCATAGGATAAGAAAAACAGAATCCAATGTTTTCAGCTTTGTTTTTAAGGTGTTCAAGATTATCTGCAAACTGAGTAAAGAATTCTTTTTTAGAAAGTTCTTTTTCAACGCCCGGCATACGTGTTTTTTCCATTTCGGAAATAACAGGAAGGCCTGTATCATCAAAAGTAACAAGACAGGATCTGAAATTCGTTCCGCCGGCATCAATTACGATTACCGATTTATTTTTTACAGCTTCTTCCTGAGGATTACAAAAAGTTCTAATCATATCCTGACAGGCTTTTTTGCCCGAAAGTCCTGTATGCATATCTTCAAGAATGCCGTTAGCATTTTCAAGAACATCAACATTAAAGTCAAAAGAATGTCGTTTGAAAAACTCTGAAACACTGTTATCCATAATCATTTTCCTTATAATTATTCTATAGATTCCATTTTTTATGATACATAAATTATAGCACAAAAAAATTGCCGTTTCTATATACAATTGCACAAGATCTAATGAACGTATTTTATAAGGCCCTTACAGTTCCTGAATTTTCAGTTTTCCGCTGCCAATGCCTTTTATTGAATAAAAAACTTCGTTTTCGCAGTTTGAAAGGTCAACTATTAGTTTTGTGCAGTTCATGAATTTTATGCAGTAATATTTACCTAGCGCATAGTGTGAAAGTCTGTAAAGGCTGTTCCTTATTTTTTCAGTTGAATTATAACCTGCCAGAAGGCACTGCTGATTATCATTATAATATTTTTCCAGAACGCTGCCTTTTTTTGATTCATCTGAATAATAAAAAAAACTATCCCGTCCGTAAATCTTTTTTGGAAAAATAAACGTCTTATGATTTACATTTAACATGCAGAATTCAACAGTAAGATATGAACCGCTCCAGGACCGTTCAAGCTGTGCAATTTCGTTTCCACCAGAATCTATCAAAGAAAAATTTGCACTTATTGTATTTCCTTCGGATGAATAACTTGTACCGTAAATTTTAATACGCATATATTCATCCATATCATTTGAAACCGCATACGAAGCTGAAAAACGGCATACAGTATAGATATACAGATTATAGGTCGCTGCAAAAAAAAGCAGAAAAATAAGACTATTAACTATAAAAATTTCCAGATTTCGTTTTTTGAGCATCTTTATATGGATTCTTTTCCTCCGGTAAGAGCAAGGAATTCTTCTTCATTTATTACAGGAATTCCAAGTTTTGCTGCCTTCTGATTTTTTGAAGAACCGCTGGATGTATCATTCGTAACAAGATAGGACAAATCTTTAGTAACGGACGATTTTACGCTTCCTCCGTTATTTTTTACGATAAGTTCGGCATCGCTGCGTTTCATTGTTTTTAATTCACCCGTAAAACAGAAAGATTTTCCGCTGAAAACGCCGCCTGCTGTACTTTCTATAGTGATGATTGAATTTTCTGTAAGATATTTCATCTCTTCTGCATTTTCTGCAAGGCCTTCTGCAATGTTTTTTGCCATTATATCAGCAAAACCGTAAACACCTGCAATCTGTTCCTGCGTAGCCGAAAGCATTTTTTCCAAAGTATCAAAGCCAGCCTGAACAAGTTTTTCTGCAGAAGATTCGCCGATGCCTTCTATATCAAAAGCCGCAATAAATGTTGCAAGTTTAACTTTTCTGTGATTCTGAATTGAATTATAAACTTTTTCTGCACCAAGTGATTTTTTTTCAGCGCCGATACTCTGGTCATTCAAGAAATATGGAACAAGTTTTTCTTCTGTTAATGCATAAATATCAGAAATTGAACGGAGTTTTCCATCATTAAACAAAGAAGTAATTAATGTTTCACCAAAATCGCGGATATCAAGTATCTGCTGATATTTTAAAAGCTGATGCAAAACTCTTTTCGGACACGTTTTCTGCGGACAATAAAGCCTGCTTCCGTCATCCACAAGTTTTGTACCGCAGACTTCACATTTTTCAGGAAAAACAATATCGGTTAATCCTTCTGTATGCCCCGGAACCACACCTTCGATTTTAGGAATTATTTCGCCGCGTTTTACGACAACTACATGACTTCCAATCTTAACACCAAGCGACCGCATAGTATCAGGATTTGCAAGGCTTGCCCGCTGCACCTTTGTTCCGTTAAGTTCAACTTCATCAAAAATTGCAACCGGCGTATAAGTAGCCCCGTTGCGGCTCCATTCAACCTGACGCAAAACAGAAACGGCTTCTTCAAGACTGAATTTAAATGCAATCTGACGGTCAGGACGATTTCTGCTTGCATCTTCAAGATTGATATGGCGTTCTTTTACAACAAGCCCGTCTATATCATATTCAATGGAAGTTTTTCTGTCTTCCATAACTTTTTCGCGGTATTTTATAACTTTTTCCGCAGAACGGCATATAACAAGTTTTACAGTATTAAAACCGCACTTAGAAAGCCAGAAAATCTTTTCTTCTTCATCCTTAAAAAATGATTTTCCACTAGTTTCAAGCGCATCATACACAATCAGCTTAAGATATTCGCTGCCTTTTCCGTCCTTGCGTTTCATAAGTCCGTTTGCAGCGTTGCGGCAGTTTGCCTTGTCGGGAAAATACGTTTTATGAACTTCATGAGTCATAATGACTTCACCGCGTACACCGCCTGTAAAATCAAGCAGCTGACCGTCGCATTTTATTTCGGAAAGTACACCGTTCATTTTTACGGCATTCGCAGAAATATCATCACCAATAGAACCGTCGCCTCTGGTAACAGCACGCACAAACCGACCATGCTCATATTGCAATTCCAGAGATGCGCCGTCAAGTTTATATTCTACAAGATATTCATCGTAGGCATGTCGCGATGCCCATTCCAGAAACTGCTCCGGATTTGCAGCCTTTTCCTGACTTCCCATCGGCATTACATGGTGGATTTTTTCAAAATTGCCGGAATCCGCACCAACCTTCTGTAAAATAGAGTTTTTCGGATCAAGGGCTTTAAGTTCATCCCAAAGGGCATCGAATTCAGAATCTGAAATTTCGGCCTCGCCGTTATAATATGATTTCTGATATTTTTTAATAAGTCCTTCAAGTTCCTTAATACGGTCGTTCGTTTTCTGGATTGCATCCAAATCAAACAAATCCATCTTTTTCACCCTCATTCACCCGGCGTAATTTCCGCCATTTTTTTTACGGCTGCATTTTTAGAGATTTTTTTACTGCTTTATAAAAAACAATTCGGTAATAGGTCTGTCAGCCTGCTGTCCCTTGCGTTCAAATTTTGTCTGCGTACGCCATGGCTGAGGCTCTGCAAAACCTTCATATTTATTTTTAAGACCTTCCGTAAGATTCAGTTCTTCCAGTGCCCATTCTGCATATTCAAGCCAGTCAGTTACAAAATAAAGATAACCGTCTTTTGCAAGTTTCTGCGCAAGAAGATTTGTTCTTGGTCTTTTTATAAGGCGTCTTTTATGATGACGTTTTTTTGGCCACGGATCTGGAAAGAAAATATGAAAACCATTAACAGAATTATCACCAATCATGTATTCAAGAACTTCAATTGCATCATGTTCGATGATATAAAGGTTTTTAAGTTCCAGCCGCTTAATTTCGCCAAGAAGTTTGCCGACTCCAGGGCGATGCACTTCTATTCCAATATAATTTATATCAGGATTTGCAGCTGCCAGTTTTGCAGTTGCATCTCCCATTCCAAAACCGATTTCTATTACGATTGGATTCGTATTTCCGAAAATATCAACAAAATTCAACATTCGTTTTTCAAAAGGAATACACCACGAAGCTGAAAGTTCCTCGTAGGCCCGTTCCTGAGCCTGTGTCATACGTCCTATTCTAAGAACATAAGTTTTAATTTCTCTTCTTGCAGCAGAGGGCAACGGATCCTCTGATTCCTGCCCTTCCATTTTGGAAACTGCATCTTTTTCCATAATTTTTTCCTTACCGTCCATTACTTATCCTTAACAGTATTTTATATATTCTATACAGGTAACAACCATAAAAGTCATACAAATTAACACATTCAGTAAAATTATATCTAAGGCCGCGTTATTTCTGTCAGAGGCAATATACATACAAGAGAACTGCTTGAAGCTAAAAGTACTTTTTTATAACTTGCTGCCGTGCTGTAATTTCTTAAAAAAGAAGCCTCATCTCTGAATTCAGGTGTCTGTTCTCCATAGTAAAGTAAAATGCCGTCTTTATCAAACAGCGCAATATTAGTTCTGCAACCTTTTGAATTCATAGCTTCAATTGTTTCCGAAGCTTTCATAGAAAGGCATTCTGCATCATAACTTATATAAAAATACGATTCCGTACTTTCACCGTCTGCATTCATATATTTTATATCATACATACCGGCGGGAATTTCGCTTCCATCCGGCACTGCAAAATTTGTATAACCTGCCCACTGTCTGCTGTTACGCCCTGCAATCTTTACAGGAGAATCACATTCCCACTTATAACCAGTATTTTTCGAAAGAATTTCAATATGACTTGAACGGTGTACGTCGCTTGAAGAATCAACAAATATACTCAATCTGTAAGAAGGAAGGGAATTCATATCATGATATTCAAGTATTACCGCCGTATTCACATTTTTAATTTCAGGCATATTCTGCGAACAGCTGCTTAAAATAAAAAGAATCAGACAGGCACAAGCAGCATACAAAAAGGCATTACATTGGACAGAATGCATAAAAGAAACAAATCTGCCTGTAGGAATATGAGAAACCTGTGAATTTTTTGACGGATTTTGACCGGAAAACACCATATATAATAATCAGAAATTAAAATTAAGAGTAATGACTGTAAGGTCTGTAGAAGTAAACTGATTTACCAGAGACTCAAATTTTACATTTACCTTTTTACATGCATCGTCAAGATACGAAAGATAATACATACCAAGTTCCGTACCACCCTGACTTTCAGGAAGTTCACGATAGAAGTCAATCAGAGATTTTTTTGCAGTATTAGAAGATTTTGCAGTATCAATATTGTCCTTTACTTCCTGAAATTCATCATCCTTATTGTAAAGGGTAATAGAAAGCCTTCCCTGCTTACCGATTGATGATGAACCGCCCCCAAGCTTCCACGAAAGGAATACAAGCTCATGCTTTTTCTGCAATTCCTGAACAATTTTGCTTCTTACTTCTGGATCGAAAATCAGAGAATCTATATCACTAATTCCCTGATACATTGTGCGGGCTTCTTTTCGGATATTGGTATTCTCGTTATTAAGAGCAAGTTCCATAACCATTACCGAAATATATTCTGCAACCTTTGATTTTTCCATATAAGAACTTAAAAGATTACGGATTGCAACATACATTTCGTTTACGCCTTCATTTTTATTAAAAAGCGTAATTACATACCAATCCATAAGGCTCATTTTATTAAGGAATTTTTCGGACATTAAAAGATAAATATTCTTTTCTTCAGAAGAATATTCGTTATTACTCATTATTGATTTCCATACAGGATCAAGAATCGTTCGTCGTGCATTTTGTATTATTGAATCTTTTGCCTGTAAAGAGGCCCTGAGCTGCCTGTCCGAAAGCTGAGTTTTAGAATCTATAAGATGGGACGGATTTGAACGGTTATGTTTTGTTACGCATTCACACTGAATAAGAGCATTGTAAACTTCTTTATCAAACTGTTTGTACAAAAGTGAATAAACTATAACTTTAGACAAATCCATTATTTCCTGACGGGAAGACTGAAATTCCGACATGGAAATTTCTATTTTAGAAATGTAATCCAAAAGAATCATGCTCTGGACAGACTGTGGGGAAAATTTATTTAGTACGATACCACTTTCATCAACATTATCAGCCAATTTAAATTTCATAATTTTCTTATGATGACCTATAAAATTTGAGACACCATCTTCTGTCAGAACAACTTTCAGCGGTAATTCAATTATGAACTTTTTTTCGGCATTGCCCATATAATCCTTCCAAATTACACTTTATATTATTAACTGTCAAAATTATACACAATGCTACTTGCATTGTAAACAGTAAACTTATAAACTATTTTATAATGATTTTCGGAAAAAGAACAATTTTTTTTTTCATTTTTTTATTATTTCTCCCTTTTTTTTCCTATTCTAATGTTCCACAGGACATTCAAAGCGGCATAGAAATCTGCAACGAACTTTTCAAAACGGCAACGGACTACAGCAGGTTAAAATCAACTGAAGAAAACGGTGCAAATCAAATAATAATTCCCGCCATATATAAACAGCAGCTTCTTTCTGAAAATGAAAATAAATTTCCATATAATATAGTAATCACCTTTCTGTCCGAAAAGAAAAACGAGGATTTTTATTCACATGATTTTGACATGACTCAGGGAAGAAGCGGACAGAACGGATTACCGGGAGCAGCTTCCACACAAAGCCGGGAAAATTTCATAATCGTATTCGACAGCTGCAATATATACAGTCATAAAGAAATTCTTTCAGAGCTGATGTATTATCTTGAAACAACACCCCTGGATTTTAACGTAACGATTGTACTTGGATACGGAAACATTCAGAAAATCAGACAGCACAGCATGCTATATGGAATTGACACCTTCATATCGTCACTTAATCCCGAAGATTCCTATACTGCAATACAGGTTCTTATTTCAGACCGTAAAAATTCTATAAACTCAGGATATTCAGAAAAAGCGGCCCCTGCATGGCTTATTAACGATGTTCAGGAATCGCTTACAAATTCTGCCGGAAAATTCATGTTCAAATACATTTCGGATAAAAACATCTCGCAGGATATTACCCTTCAAAAACTTACAGAAAACGGCATACCGTCTTTGAGTATAAATTTTCACGAAGATGAAACTACTTCTGAAAAAATTACAGGCTTTGTAAAAAACGTTCTTACACTTTATAATCCCACAGCTTCGGCAGAATGGGCACATCACGCACTTATAATTCCCTGGCTGAACACAAAATATGCAAACATCACTGAATATCAACTGGTAAAAATGGTCATTGTACTGCTTTTCCTGTCAATTGCATTCATTACGGCGCTTTCGTTCTTCAATCATTACTTTAAGCGTAATTCCTGGCGAGGCATTAAAAAGATTTTTTTCATCGTTCCGCTTATTTTTGTAATAATGATGATTACACTTGGCTCCGGCAGTTTTATTCTGAGCAAACTGAGTTATACAGGAATGTCTTCAATAAAAAAGAACAGCAACAGTTTCTTTATGTTTACGTTCCAGCTGTCGTTCACACTTCTTCTGCTTTCCCAGCTTTTTTATTTTCTTGCAGAATTTAATCCTGTAGAACGCATACGAACTCTTGATTTTCTTGTTCTTTTTTCAGCTTCGTTCAATCTGATTATTTTTGTAATAATTGACATTGCTTTTCTGCCGGTTTTCCTTTTTATTTTTCTTATAACCGTCTTTCAGTTTATTTTTCAGGGAAGACTTTTTCATGTTATTTCAGGATTTTTCCTTATAATTCCGTATATTCCATACGTTATCCGCAGATTTGAATATGAAGATTTTTCAACTTTCTTTTCGATTGCAACACCTGCATTTTATACAGCTGCAATTTCTGCCGCAGTAATGCCGTTTCTTCTTTTCTATTTCCGCTGCATCTGTTCGGTAAAGACAAATTCAAAAAACAAAAGAAATGATATAAAGCTACTTATTTTTCTTATATTTGTAACGGCACAAATTATTCTTTTCATTTCAATAAGAATTTACAACACAAACCTTGTACGCCACACCGACCCGGAAAAAATTCTCTGCATTCAGAAAAACAGCGGTAAAAAAAGCACAATGTTTTATGAAGATAAAATCATACTTGGAAAAAAAGTACGGAATCTTTCTATCAGAATGCCAAGGCAATGTGAATTATGCTCGTTAATGATAACTGGAACGGAAGAAAATCCTGTTTTATATTCATCAAGTGATTTTGAAGTTGTAAGAAAGACATCATCTGCATTTAAAATTCCATATAAACCTCCAAGAGAACTTATTTTTTCCTATGCAGTTCCAGAGGAACCTTCACAAATTAACCTTACCGTAATTTATCCAACGGAAAAAGAAAATTTATTTGAACTGGAAACAATTCAAATACAAACAGAATAATTGGGTTTGCAAAAATTCAATGCGACGAGGTGAATAAAAATATTAAAAATGGAAGCAAATCAAAAATGGTTCGTTCATGCCGATATAGATGCATTTTTTGCCTCAGTTGAACAGCTGGATAATCCTCAATACAAAGGAAAACCTGTTATTGTAGGAGGAAAACCAGGCGACAGACGAAGCGTAGTTTCAACAGCCTCCTACGAAGCCAGAAAATTCGGGGTACATTCTGCAATGCCGATTTTTCAGGCCTATAAGCTATGCCCGAATGGAATATATCTTCGAGGACGCATGAAACGCTACGAAGAACTTTCCGCGCAAATCATGGAAATATTCAGAAATTTTTCTCCGAATGTAGACCAGATGTCTATTGACGAGGCATTCATAGACCTTACAGGAACAGAGCGGCTTTTCGGTTCTCCCGAAGAAACTGCACGAAAAATCAAAGACATGGTAAAAAACGAAACGGGACTTACAATTTCAATAGGGCTTGCTTCAAATAAATACATTGCAAAAATTGCATCGGGTCTTTCAAAACCGGACGGATTTTATTATGTACAGCATGGCTCTGAACAGGATTTTATGCTTTCCCTTCCTCTAAAAAAAGTTTGGGGGCTTGGAGAAAAATCGCTTGAAAACTTAAAACATGCAGGCATTTCTACAACACAAGGAATTTATGAACTGGACAAGGATTTGTTATCATTCATGTTCGGAAACAGCATGGGAACATTTCTGTACAATGCGGTAAGGGGAAAAGAAGCTGAAACTTTTTCAAGAAAAACTAAAAATCATTCGATAAGTGCTGAAAACACTTACAGCCACGATTTGAATGACATCTATGTAATTGAAACCGCAATAATGGAACTTGCCCACAACGTAATGTTCAGGCTTCACAGGGAAGAACTTTCATCAAGAACAATAACATTAAAAATACGCTACAGTGATTTTACGACAGTGTCGGCACAGGAATCGTTTTCTTCGTACATTTATACGCTTGATTCGTATTTTGAAGCATTAAAAAACCTTTTTGAACGAAAATACGAACAGAACCGCCCGATACGCCTGCTTGGAGTTGGTTTTGACAATGTAGAATCAAACGAAAGGTCCGTTCAGCTGGAACTGTTTGACGACGGTACGGAAAAGAAAAAAACTGTAGAAAAAGCAATTATGAACCTGGAGAAAAAAAATCCTAAAATTAAAATTCACAAGGCAAGGCTTCTTGATTTTAACGGCGGCGAACCGGAAAATCACTGCAAAGGTGCAAAATAGCCGGATTCATCGCGTCCGCTTCTATTTAAAAGATATACTTCCGCTTCTACAGGAAGAAATTCCTGTCCAAAATTATTCTGAAGGGAAGAAATATACGAAAGCTGATATACTCCCTGCGGAATTGCAATTATGTCGCTGACAATTCTTGAAAGGCCTTCTGGTCTGTAAACATAATAATTATTTCCAGACGTATTATTAAGGATATAATCAAGTTCAGAAGTTATATAATCCATTCCAACCTGCACATGAGAAAAAAGCACGGAATTATTATTCATGTAAGCCGTAAGTTCCGCAAGATTATACTTTGCAAACGATTCATGACCGAAATTTCCATCAGAAATTAATATTATCGAACGCTTTTTTGCAGCATTAATCAGTTCGTTTACGGCAAGCCTTATTGCACTGTCAAGAACAACATTTTTAGAAGGTTTATTCTTTAATGCTTCAAACGAAAACCTTTCAACACCGGTAGGAGAACCTTCATATTCAGCAACAGGAATTTCAGATGCAGTTATTACCCTAAGGACTCCCCTTCCATTCATAGAAGCAGCAATTTCCCGCACGGCAGTTTCAATTTCCGTCTTATGTGCCAATGACGACTGAGAACAGCTTATTATCATTGTTATGTCTGCATCCGTATTGTTTGAGGCACTTCCTATAAACTGCATTGAAGAAACAGGTCTTTTATTTTCTGAAATATAAAAATTCTCTTCCTGAAGACCTACGACCGGCTGACGATGCCTGTTTTCTGCTTTTACCTCTATAACAACCTTAGGAAATGCAGAGGCATCAACCGTTTCAATCTGAATGAACATTCCACCGACAAGTTCCTGAACTTTTGAAAAAACATAAAGTTCATTTGCCGTAAAATCTGCGGCCATTACGTTGCCGTTAACATCTGCGCTGGCAGTCATAAGCCGCGAAGGTGCATTTCCGGTTCGAGTATATTCGAAAATAGCACCTGTATTCATATCCACGTCAAGAAGCCTGTTAGAATCACACACAATAAGAGAGGAATTCCATATTCGCATTGCTTCGGGCTTCTTCAGAGTTTCTTTTTCTACAAGCATTCTTATGTAATTACCGGCTCTGTCATATTCATAAATACAACCGTCATTATCATCTGCAACAAAAACCCTTTCTCCGTCAACAGCAATTCCAGTAGGACCTTTTAAATCCGTACCAAATGAAAAAAGCCCGTTTCCTTCAGGATCAAACACATCAATTCTGCGGTTGCCGTAATCGGTTACATAAATTCGTTCAAACTCATCCTGAGCAAGATACTGAGGTCCTACAAGCTGTCCTGTCGAACGTCCGCGTGAACCAATGTATTTTACGAATTTACCGCGTGAATTTAACAGGGAAAGTCTGTCACCTGCACTTTCGCTCACAAGAAGATTGCCGTCTTTTAACCTTATGATATCAACTGGACGGTCAAAACCATTCAGAGGACCAGTAATTCTGTCTATAACCTTTCCGTTTTGATTCAAAAGCAGAAGTTCATTTGTATTATAAGAAACAAGCCATACGGTTCCGTCATTATTCGTCTGAACGGATGTCGGCCCTGAAAAAATCATGTTGCCGTTAAAAAAGCCAGGGAAACTTCCTGATTCAGACAGGCGTGTCGTTTTATCCGACGGTTCGCCGGTAACACGCCTTTCCCTTACAATTTCAATTTTATTCTGCAATAAAAGTCCGCCGTATCCGCTTTGAGAAGCACTGGTCCAATACGAAAGTGCATTTCCTTCAAGACCGGTCTTATAGTAGGTTTTTCCAAGCCAGTATAAAATCAGATTATCGTCCGGCATATAAGATAATGATTTTTCAAACTGAATGAGCGCATTATTATAGGAACCTTTGTAATATGCCTGTACGCCACGACGGAATTCTTCAGAAGCATAAATTTCATCGCTGGAACGAATTCCTACTTCCGGTACGACAAGACCTGCAGTTTCTGTCGTTGTATAATAATGATTCTGAACCCCATCATCAGACACACTTAACGGAAGAACCTGTGCCTGAGAGAAAAAAGCGAAGCCTGCAGAAAATAAAACAATAAGTACTTTATTTTTTTTCATGATTCAGCTCCATTACTCTTTGCCCGTAGCTCTTGCCACATGATGCATATGTTCCGCAATTACAGGATTCTGATTATCCAGAAGCAGTGCCTTTTCCAGATAACGCATTGCATCCTTATAAAGACCAAGCTTAAAATATACCCAGCCCAAAGAATCAAGACAGGCTGCAGAATCAGGAGAATAATCAACTGCTTTTTTGCACAATGCAAGTGCCCTTGTAAGATCTTTATCTTCGCAGGCAAGCACATAACCAAGCCCATTCAGAGAAGAAATGTTATCCGGCTGTTTTTTCAGCGATTTTTCATAAAAGGAAAGGCATTTTTCCGTGTCACTCTGCTCCCACGCAATATATGCAATTGCAGCATAAACAGAAGCCGGCATGTAACCTGTTTCAAGAAGTTTATTAAGTTCAAATTCCGCAAGTCTTTTTCGTCCAGATGCGTCATAAATTATTGCCAGAAGAAAACGGCACTGCTGAACGCGCTCAAGCTGACCGCCGGTCGTAACAACCTGTTCAAGATATAAAAGCGCATCATCATATTTTCCAAGCTTTGCATAACACAAACCCAGATAATAGGCTGTTTCCATTTTATCGGCCCCGGAATCAGCAGAAAGCGAAACAAAAAAAGCCAATGCTTCTGCATAAGATTTTTTCTTATAAAGGCTGACACCTTCGCTTATTATTCTATCCTGTATTTTTCCACCCATATACGACTTGCCTCTTAAACTCTATTTTACATTGAAAAACGTA
>CAMOWQ010000023.1 GCA_946628495.1 uncultured Treponema sp.
TTTTTTCCAATTAAATTGACCTTCAATTTGCCCCCAGTAAAATAATAACCCTTTAAGGTTATCAAAAAATTGTGGAGATGCTAATATAAATTCTTTTGTTAGTTGTAATGCATAGTAAAACAGTTTTTCCCGTTCACAATTATAAGAATCTTCAAGAAAAGACTGTATCTGAACTTCTTTGTCTTCGTTCATATAGTTTTCAATAAATGATTTTGATATAGAACTTTTATTTTTCTTTTGTTTTTGTAGATTAATAACATTCCAATATTGGGAATTGAAATCTTCTTTAGCGCTTTTATATTTACTATAATGTTCTCTTATAGAATCCTCATTTCCATATCTATTAAGAAAAGGTATTAATATTTCCTTAGAAACTTTTGATATGTTTTCTTTTTTGCCTAGTGCAACGGAAATCAATCCCCATCTAAGATTTTCTTTTTTGGGGTCATCATTGTTTAATAAATCCGAAAAATATACATCTTTTAGTTCACAATCTTGAGTCAATGGAGAGAACATTTTTTCAACTTCGATTTTTAATTTTTCAATTTCAGAAAGTTTTTCGATATCAGGTTTCGAGTCAGATTCTTTCTTTTTAGGTCTTTCCCATTCAGGCAGTTCTTTTGTAATATTTTCAACAGCGCCATTATTACATGAAGTCACGAGAATTGAATAACTATTTATTCTTTCATCTGTAATAGAATAAAAGATATTGTCTGATTTTTTTGTGAATAAATTACAGTTTTTCCCAGGTTTGTATTCATAAAGAAGTTTTGCTTTTTTAACAATATTATTGGCTATAATATCCTTTAAAAGTGTAGTTTTTCCAGTTCCAGGTGGACCATTAACCGAAAAAATTGGATTGTCTTCACTACATGCAAGATTGACTGCCAATTGTTGCATAAGTACAAGAGGAAACTTGGAAGGAAACTTTCCTAAAGGAGTTTCATCAATACTCATTTTTTCATTAAAAAAGTTAAATAGTTTGCGTTTCTCATTTTTTTTTGCTGCAATATTAAATCTGTTCTTATCGAAATTATTATAATATGGTTCTGCTACATAATTTAACACGGCTTTATTGTATTTATCAGAAAAAACATTTTTTCTAACGTAGTCTGAAAATAATACCAAGTCATCTAAGAAATATGATTTGCCCAATGAACCTAATTTTGAAGAAAACTTTTTTGATAATTCATCAAGAGATTTTTTATTATTTGAATAAGCATGTATTAAAAATCCATTTACATCTTGTGAATAAACTGTTCCATTAAATATAGTTTTTATAAATTCTTCTATAATTATTTCATAAATTTCTTGATAAGCATATTTATTGAAAGACTCGTTCTCATCAATATGTAATTCATAAAATTCTCTATTTGTATTTTGATAATCTTCATAATCAAGAAGTTTATGTTTTGCAAAACAATATAAAACCCAGATTACAGGAGAAAGAGTAAAAGAATTCTTTTTAATCGAACACTTTGGATATTTTGAAATTTCATCATATTCTATATTTACAATAAATGAACAGAATGCATAAGAACCATCAATTGCATCTGGATAATCTACTATTTCAGAACCTAAAAAACTTGCAAATTTTTTTATACATTCTTCTTTTGAAATTTTCCCCAAATAATAATATGCACATTTATCATGCTCTTTCTTATATTCAGATTTATTTATAATTTCATAAAATTTATCTAGAGGTTTTATGTATTTATCATTATCAATTCCGTCTTTTATACTTTCTTTTATTATCTCTATTGTTGGTTGATTTAAAATTTCTTCCAGCTTCCAATAATCAAGAACAGATTGAATGTTAAAACTCATATTTTTACTCTAACTCTAGAATGTATTAAAAAACTACTAAAAATATTATAAACCGTAAAATTTTGTTTTACAATATTTTCCATAGATATTTGGCTGATATTGTTTCATCCATAGTTTGTTCTCAAAAAGTACCAATCCATATTTGTCTTATTCTTCCGGACCGCCTAAAAGTTTTCTGTTTTTTCTGGAATCTGGCAAAGAAGGAGAAGGCAATCCTTCCGGTTTTGGCGTTACATTTCGCATTCGCGGCGTGTATGATACAGAAGAATCCATAAAGAAAATTGGACCGTATCTTGCAGGACTCATAGCACCGCCGCCAATATCAGGTGGATAAAATCCCCCTCCAGAAGGTCCTCTGTCAGAAGGTGTGTTTTCTGGTGAATCAGGATGTGGAGCGTCTGCATCATCAGATTGTGTACCTTTTGCCGCTAAAAATGCATCTTCTTTTTGGGAAGCCATATATTCTTTTAAAGTAGACTGCATTCCTGCAGCATTCTGATGCCCTGCATAATTCGACTGATGATTAAATAGAGAAGCGTGTTTTCCCTTTTTTATTGGATCAATTCCCCTGTTGTTAAATTCAAACTGATTAACGCCAGAGCCTCCGCCGCCAGAACCTCCTCCAAAACCGCCGCCTTTTCCGCCTTTGTAGGTTGCTGCATTTTGCATAGCACCTCTTATCCTGTTACCGGTACGTGTTCCAAGTGTTTTTGCAGCGCCTCCTATACCAGCCATGGCCTTTTTAAATCCGCTTTTTCCATCAGAAGCTGCTTTTTGGGAAGCTCCTTCAAAACCTCCTTTCATTGCCGCAAGGTCTCCAAGCCTGTTAGCCGCAGATCTTGCACCGCTTCCTATTGCAGAACGGGTTGCCTTAACTCCTGCAACTGTTCCTCCTGCAATTGCTCCTGCTGTCTGTACAAATTCTCCCATAGACATCTGCGGCTGTCCTGTAAGAAGCGCACAGGCAAGTTTTGGCGCATTTGAACACAATGCAAACGTAAGCAGAATTGTAAAAGCAACATAGCTGAATGTAAGTATGTTGAATTTCTGAGTGTCTGATACGAGCGTCATGGTTATATCAAGATAGGTATGACAGCAGAAAAACATACAGATTGTTATCATGGCAAGCTTTACAGTCTGCGAAAGAAGAGTCGGCATAAGCTTCATTGCCATATCTTTTAGTCCGTCAAAAAGCAGACATGGTATAAGTACGATACCGAACGTTACGCAAATCACAAATTCAATTATGCACATTACGTACTGAATAAGTTCTATGCAGGTAATTGCTATTTCTAGAATTTGTGTAAAAAACAAAAGAATTGCGTCAAATATGGACTGCATTGGAAAATCAGTCGGCATAGGAACTTTTATCAGTCCTTTTTTTGCATTTTCCTCCACGGTTTTTACTATTCCGTCTTCAAAGAAAGTCTGCCACATTATCTGTGTTCCTAAAAGCGTCATTCTGAGCATGGCATTTGGAGAAAGAAAACCCGTATCGTTTCCGTTTACGTCTTTTAAGGAAAGGTCTAGGGAATATTTATGGGAAATACTTTTCCCATCTACAGTAAGAATTGATTTTATGGCATTTATCTTTTTTGCAATTCCTTTAGGATTGTCCGAATCAATGCTGTTGATTGTATCTTCTATCTCCTGGAGGTTTTTCTGTGCATTTTCAAGCTCCATTTTGAATTCATAATCAGAATTATAAAACCTTCCTCCTGACTTTGTTGACAAGGATTGCCGTGCAGCTTTTCTTCCTGAATCGATCTGTTCTCTTTTTAGTTTATCAATATTATCCTTTGCGTTATCTCTTGTTGCATAAAGAGTTTTTTCAAGACTTTCTACATAGTTGCTGAGCCTTGAATTTATATTTTCTGTCGTTTCTCCTGAAACAAAAGTTCCCATTTCAATTGCGAAAGTCTTTAACCCTATACTTACGGCAGGATAAAACGAAAGACATCCGATAAACAGAAACCATTTAGTTATGATTCCGACCAAAAATTTTCGCTGATCCATAGTGCCGAATATCATTTGAATGCAGTTCCATAGTATTCCAATAAGTGCAAGCAGAACACCAAGCTGAACCGCAATAATAAGATAACTGTTCATTTGTGCCGTAAAATATTCAATTATTTTAAAAACAGGTGCATCAATAAATGACCTTGCAGTAATATTAGATGTTGATGGCAGTACCTCCTTTTATTTCCGTACATATTTTTCAACTACATCATAAGGTTCAAGTGGTGGAAGGTCTATAGTTACATTCGTAATAAGATTAATTTCCGTTCCACTTTTTATCTTTATCGTTGGTTGAATGTCCATTGCACGGTCAACAATTTTGTTATTAAGTCTTTTGGTTTCACCGTATACATCGGTCAGAACATTTTTTGCATATTCATTTGTCTGCTGCTCCGTATATTTCATTGCTTTTGTATCCAGAATCGAATAAGCTGCAATAAGTCCAAATGCCTTAAGGTACTCAAACGGATGTTCTGTTTTCCACCCCTTATATCCCGATGCTCCGAAAGCATCAATTCCGTTCATTGAGCCAAGATTTACTTCAAGGCCATCTGGTCTAATAAGCGTATTCCAGACAACCTGAACTCTGTTCTGACCGTAAGAAATAGAGCTTGAATATTCTCCGAACACTCTTGACCCCATCGGAATAAGAAGATATTTACCGTCCTGACTTGTGTATACGTTTCTTGTAACATGTCCCATTACAGAGCCTGGTAAATCAGAGTTAATTGCAGTATCTAGTACAATGGAAACAACAGAACCTTTCCACAAACTGTATTCTGAATTCCACTGAAACTGTCCACCAATTCCCTTTTGATTAAAGAATTCCTGCTTAGCAGTCTGATTATTCTGAAGAGAATAAGAATCCGTGGCAGCTCCCTGACTAGCAAGGTATCGTTCAATATTATTGCTGAGGTTGACAGGTGTATATGAACCTAAAGTTTGTGTATTAGTACCTGTATACATTGAATTATAACCTGTTGAATATCCGTCCGGTTTTACTGTTGCATATTTAGCTCCTGCTGAACGCTGCATTTCAGAAGGCGAATATGTTTTTTCCAATGAAAGTCGCTGTAACTGTTTTTGCTGCTCATTTCTATTTGTCAGAGGAACTTCCGAACTGCTGCCATTATTTCCAGAAGATGGAATTTGAACCGGTGCAACATTACGTTCTTGTTTGTCGTTTCCTTTTTTTTCAGACACATTTTTTCCAGGAGAAGGAAATCGTTCTTCAAAGTTCTCTTTATTATCCAGTTCAGATTCATAGCTAGAATTTCCGTCTACAAAAACTCCTCTTTCGTTTTCTTCAGTATAAATTTTATTCTCAATTCGATTTTCGGAAACGTTATTATCAAGTTCATTTTTAATATATGACGGTATATAATTCTTGCCGTTTTTTTCAAGTTGCACAGATTCTTTTTTTTTCTTTTTATCTGTTAAAACAGGATAAACAAAAGTAAAAAAAAGTATGAATATGACAAAAACTCCAGACAAAATCAAAAGAATTCTCTGACGATTTAAGAAAATTCCTTTGTTTTTTGAACTTGCAGTTTTTACAGAAGCCTCTGTATCAAGTATCATTTTTGACTGGCTTTTATTATCCTGTAACTCTTCTGAAGATTCTTCATAAGCATTTCCGTTCAAATCGCCGCTTACCATATTCTGATTGTTTTCAGATACAAATGAATCTCCGTAATCCTCCTTAAAATCATTCTCATTTCCGTATTCGTTTTTTTCAGCAGGAAAATCAGTGTTCTCCTGCTCACCAGATGTGTTCATTTCAGGAATATCATAATTCTGCATACTCAAGTCTGGTTCATTATTAAAACTCATTACATCATCATTTTCATTCATGCAATTCTCCGCAAATAACTGACTTGTTTAAAATTCTTATTCTGACGAACTTTCCTGACTATTTTCTATTTGTGTTTCAGTCGACTCAGAAGCTGTCTGTTCAGGATGTTCAGGAATCTGAGGCATCTGAATCTGCGGTTGAATATTTGACTGAGTTATTTCAAGTTCGCTTTTTGGTGCTTTTTTCTTCTTAATTTTTACCTTCTGATTTCCAAGACGTAATGTTGCCTTTGTTATTAATTGATTAATTACTATCACATTTTTATGTACTTGAGTGTTAATTATTCGTCTTGAACCGATAAAAACAGCAGGCATTTCCATGTGCAGTATTTTCTTAGGAAGGACAATATATGTAAACTTTCCGTCATCATACACCATTTCTGGACACCATAAAGGTTTGTTAAGACCGTGAGTAACAGTGTAATCAAAACTACAATTTGACATATCTGTTCCAGTGAATTCAAGTACTGCTTTATTCTGCTTACGCTGCTGCCATTGAAGCCAGGACTGGTTATCTTGAATAGGTTGAGGATAAATCCATTTAACATAAGGCATATAATGGTCTTTATATGATTTCAGCTCCATCTGGTATACTCTGAAATTTGTTATAACTATTAAAGTTGAAGTAAGTCCAGAATAATCAGGTTTAATTATTAGGAACTGAGTATCTTTCCCATTTTTGATTCCGATTCCTCTTGCAAGTCTCCACACATCAGGTTCTGATATATAAGGCACTTCAAGCATTTCCTCTCCAGGCTCAAACTGAATAAGAGTACTGTGATAAGTCTGCGTATGAATCTGATAAATCTGACCTTCCTTATAGGTCCATCCTTTTAGTCTGCCTTCTGTATATTGAGGCAAGACTGTAATATCCTTCAAATTCTGTTTAAGTGCAGCCTCTCCAGTTAAATCTGGAGTTTCTTTTGAAGGTTCACATTCAATTACTTCTGGCGGTTCAATGTATATTACTGCACTTGCAACGTCGTTCTCTTTCATTATTTCATTTACATACAGTTCTTCATCAGATATTTCATCATCGTCTTCTTCAATGTCCATATAAGCTGAAAACGAGTAATCAGCTACATTTTGTCCTTCATCTTCAGTAATAAATTCGTTTTTATGTTTTTCTTCAAGGTCTACAGTCTTGCATCCAGCAGAAAAAAATATAACTGTTAGAACAGAATACCCAAAAAGGTGTAAACACTTTTTCTTCAAATTCATATATTTAATTCTCCTTTTCATTGTTCCTTATTAATTTCCTTAAAATCATATTCACTGAAATATATGCCAAGAGGATTAGTAAGCCTGTCGTCTTTATGTGGTTCTAAAAGAACTATTGTTACAATTCCTCGCATCCACATTATTTTTCTGTTTGAGTTATATGGTGTTGATTGGGTAATTTTAAAATCCACCTGATAGGAATTTTTCGAAGTTTTGAGAATACTTTCTACATCAACTCTTCTTCTTATGCTATCCACGTCATTTAATGGATTATATTCCTGTAATTCTGAACTAAGTTTACCTGCTGTTTCTGCAGTGAGAAATGCATAACATTCTTTAAGATTATTGCGGAGAACTTCCGCATCTCCTGGAATGGAGAATTTATTTGTAACGAATTTATTAATTTGGGATTCAATTACAATTTCAGGGATTTTCAAGTCAGAATAGTTTATTCTGTTTACTTCACCTATAAACTTTGCTTCTCCAAAATCGTTAACAGACACTATTACAGGAACAGTTTTCGGCAAATTTACAGCCCATGCCATTACAATCAAAGACAAAATAAATCCGACAATCGAAATCCAAGCAAAAATTTTCCATTTATTTTCTGCCTTCATTCTGTCTTTTTCCATTTGCTCATAAATTTCAAGAGGAGTTGTCTTTGATTTTTCTAAAATCCAACTTGTTTTATTTACTGCCATTTTTCGATTATGCTCCAAAATTTTCTGTTTCTTCGGATTCTTCAGATTCATCGCTTATAAGCTGAAGAGCTTCCAGTTCTTCCATGTTTATACTGATATTTTTTTTAACGCTGTTTAGAATCTGAAGAAGTAAACCTTTGCTTTTACAGAGGGTAAATTTTGTGTCAACAATTATGTTTGCCAAATCATCTGGATTTATATCAATTTCAATTTTCATATCATCTCCATTACTGGGAGACTATTAGTTCTCCCTTGTTATTATCAAAATTAATTGTCAGAACAATCCCTGAAGGTCTGAGTCAGAAGGTTCTATGTTCTGTACAGCAGAAATGTCCCCGCTACTTACCGCACTTTCTGTTTCTGTATTGAAATTGTTATTAGTTTCAACGCCTTTTTTATTTTCCTGAAAACCATCTACATTATTTTCAGAAGGTTTTGAAGAAAGAAGTTTGATAGTGTTTACTGACACTCCAAGAGAATTTATTTTCAAATCATCTTTTGTCCACAAACGTTGTTTCAAAGAACCAAGTACTAAAATAAGAGTTCCCTTACGCAGAAATTGATACATTTTTTCTGCATAATTATCAAAAATTGCTAAATCGATAAATGTCGGAACAGAAACGTAATCTCCGTTCTCTGTCTTAACCTCCTTGTTTACCGCAATGGAAAATTTTGCATATACGATATTTGCTTTTTTTTCAAGAATTGCATCCCTTACAATTCTTCCTGTCAATTCAACCTGATTCAAATCTGTCATAATAAACCTCCTATTGACTTATCCGAATACTTTAATAAATTCCTCATGAGGAATTTTTATATATTTTTTATAAATTTGCTCTTTCTGAAGATTCAATCTTTCAATGCTCTGAGGACTAAAATCAAGACCAATATCAAGACTCAATTGTTCAAGTTCTTTTTTCATCTGCTTTTTTTCAAATTCTGGTAGATTGAATATTTTTTTGTACAACTGAATTTCAAGTGGATCCTGAAAATTCTTCAGACCACAATTTGAGCAAGACTCAAAATAGTTGTGTTGTGAGCCGCATACAGGACATTCAATTTTCTTTTCAGTTTTCTGTTCAGATTCCCATTTTGTTCGGGAAAACTCCAAATATCTTGTAATAAAATAATTATCGCAGACAGTTCTATACAGGTAAGACAATAATTTAGTTTTATCCCTGACATTTTGGTTACATTCGTTCCATGCAAACGTTACGAAGGATTCATACTCCGAAGAAATTATGTCAAACTCTTTTAGTTTTTTATGTAATTTCGGAATGAAATCCTCCGAAAATACATCAGGATTAACATACTGACTTAAATATTTATATAATGCCTCTTTTTCTTCTTCCAAACTAGAAGAAGAATTTATATCAGATGAATTTACAGAAGAATTCTTTAAAGCGACAGGAAGTTTAGTTCCTGTCCGACAGAAAGTTTGGTTCTTGTCGCGATAAGAAGTTTGATTCTTGTCGGTATTCGCTGCAGGAGCTTCTTTCTCTTTCCGATAGGAAGTTTGGTTCTTGTCGGATGTTTCTGTATTCCTGCTTTCTGATTTTTCTGCTGCTTTTTGTTCTGTCTGAGAAGTCTTTTCATCATAAATCATGTCACCGACAAGTGAAGTAATTGCAAATAGAGTTGCAGTTCCGGAAAAAGAGCCGCCTTTGCGTACAGTTTTCTGTAAAAGGCCGCAGTTCACATACTTTTCAAATCTGTTTGCAATTGCCTTTGTTGAAGTAATACCCATAATAGGAAATGCGCAGATAATAGCTTCATAGTTCACCAGGTAATACACTGTATTATTTTCTATGAGCTTTCTCATTTTTCCTGTTGCTGCAAAATCAATCAGCCAGCGTAAAATTTGAGCGTCATTTATATCAAGTTTATAATCAAACAATTTCTGCTGATTGAATCCGCAGATTGTATACTTCATCGGATAATTCATAAGCTACTTTTTCACCCTCTCATTGGTAAGACGTTCCATTTCCTGTCTGAAAGCGTCATCTGCTTCTTTTTTTGCCTCTTCCTTTGCCTGTACGATAATTTGATTTGCTTCGAGTTTAGTGTTTTCTAGCAGTAGTTTGCTTTCTCTTTCAATTTCTTCTTTGCAGATATATTCAACAGTAGTCTTTATCGTTTTTTTAACGATTTTGTCATAAAAAAATGGAAGCATTAAACTTATGAAAACGAAGATAAATAAAGATATTATGATTGTAAAATATTTTTGTAATCTTTCGCTATTCCATCTTTCCCATATTTCGTGATGAACATCTGCATTTGTATAACCTGGAAACTTGATTTTTGAATCATTTTTTTCAGGTTCCGGATTTTTCTCTGAATTAATTATTTCTTCAGAATCTTCCTGTACAGAGTAAAGTTTCTGAAACTTATCTTGATTACAAATGTCAAAATCACCTGTTACACTCATAAGAATATAGTCTCCAATTTCTCCGCTAACTTCTCCATGTGGTGTAACAATGGTAATTGATGAATCTTCTCTAATTTTGTATTGAAGTCCGAGTGCAGTTAATTCTTCAAGAGATTCTGGCATCCCGTCATATTGGAGTGCCTGAACTTCAATTGTATTTTTTATAAATTTTTGCATAAAACTTTTTCCATCCTCACGATTTTTCTGTTTCGGTTGTCTGTATCAAGTTGATTTTCATTCATAAGCTTTTCCCCCGAATTTCAGCAACTATATTTTTGACTTTGCTCTGTAAGCTTATGAATTTTCCTTCAGAGATATTCTGAGAAAGATATGGTGTGAAAATAGCTGTAATTTTTCCTACATAATCTTCTGAAGAAGCTTCCTTTTCTGATAGTTTTTTACCGCCCTCCAATCCCAGTCGTGAAGCTGTAGTTATGAAGCCTATATTACTGATTGAATTTGTTGATATATTTTCCATATCAGTCTCTCCTTAAAAAAGGTCAAAAGCAGAACTTGAATCAACTGAACTAAAATCAGTTACCCTAGATTTTTCAGATTTTTCTTTTTCCTGTTCAAATTCCTCAAAAGGAAGATCCGGTCCGTCATATTCTTCTTCGTTTGGATTGTCTGAATAATCTTTTATTGGAAGCGGATTTAAATCTTCTAATTTCGGATTTGACAACAGTTCTTTACGGAACTCGTTATAGTCATAATCTAAATTTGAATCATTTCCATTCAAAAGTGATAAGTTTTTATAGTCGTGTTTTGATTTTGAGCAGAAAATATTTTTGTAGATATAAGTATTTGAAACTCCATGAAGAACAAGCATAAGAACATAATTTGCAGCCTGTTCAAATCCTTCTACAAAGCCTTCCTGGTAACGTTCAATAAGCCGTTTGTCTAATTCACTTTCCTGCGGTGAATCATAATACTCTGACATATCACGGCTACGAACAGTTACGGCTCTAGGATTTCCGTCTGAATCATCAAGAGCTTCTGAAACTTCTTCTTCGTCAGTTTTCTTCTTTGACTTTTTCTTAGTACCTTTAAGTTCGTCATAAGCAGCATTTACACTAATTGCGCCCTCTGAAAGTTGTTCTTTCAAATCCTCTCTGTCTGATGAATCAATAGCGTTCATCTTTTCAACCTGTCTTGCAGATACACCGAGTTTCTGTGCGTCTTTTTCTGACTGCTTGCCCTCAGTCTTTTCAGACTCGTCTTCCGGCATATCAACAGTTTCACCAGTGATTTCTTTGAGCTTTTTAAGCTTCAGAAAATCGTTGTAAAGATTGTGCTTGTCCTCATTTCTGCGCAAAAGCTGAAGTTCAAGCGCATAAATTACACCGTCTTTCCTGGTATCAAAAACGTGTCTATAAACAGGAACTTTATCAATTCCGGCATTGATTGCGGCTAAGCGTCTGTGGTGTCCGTCAATGCAGACATAATCTGTATCAGATTCTTCCAGGAACTTTCCAAGATGAATAGGCTGAGATTCGTCATAACCTTTACTCTCCATACGCTGAGTAAGGTTTTCAACTGCCTTTTCATCAAGCGGAAAAAGATTCTGAAATTCATCATCAAGAACAATCTCATTCGGATTGATTTTCTCAAAAGATGTTTTTACAGGCTTTACGGAAGTCTGTTTATTCAATGATTTGATATTCTCTGAAAAATCAGATTTTGTATTTTTTGAAGCTTCGTTAAAGTTTATTTTCTTTGCCATAATTTAATTCTCCTCTGACTTCATCTTTAAGTTTTCCTGTTATATCCAATATCATATAAGTACCAATACTTCCTGATAGAAAACTTATTATGATACTTACAACAAAAAATAATTCGATTTCCATACGCTATTCCTCCAATGCCTGAGTAAGAGAATTGATAACTTCAAGCGTTTGTTTTTTTGTGGAATCTAAATACTGGATTGGATAATGAATGGATTGAGCTTTTGAAAAGGCTGTATCGGTAGGAATAATGAAAATCTGTGAATCAGTAGACTGCTGAATTTCTTCAAGAATTCCTTGTTGCTGTCCAAGCCTTAAATCCCTGCCATTCAGAACAATCTTATTCATTATTGGTTTGTCAGTATCATATCGTTCCTGCATGGATTCAATGTTTGAAAGAAATGAAACAAGGCCTTCTTTTGAAAACTCGTCAAGTTTAAGAACTGTTATAGCTTCATCACTTGCCAAGAAACAACTTTCTTCCAAAGCTCCAAAGGCAGGAGATGTATCAATTATGCAATAGTCATAATTGTCTTTGATTTTTTTAAGGATTTGTCTAACGGCAAAAGGAGATTCATTTGCAAGTGTTTTAGAATAAAGTTTTAGATTTCCGCCAACACTTGCCGTAGGCAAGAACGAAAGATTTTCAATCTTGCTTTGAACAATAGTCTGCTGAACTTCACACTTTTTCATAAGTATGTCTGCAAGCTCAAAGCTGATTTTTTCAATACCTATCCATGTTGTTGCATTGCCCTGTGGGTCTGCATCCAACACGATAACCTTTTTGCCTTTTTCGGCGAGTTCAACTGCGACACTTACAGCAGTTGATGTTTTACCAGTACCACCCTTCTGGATGGCAAAACTAATTGTTTTCATCTTGATGGCTCCAAGATATTAAAATGTTTTTATGGTGTAACACACCTTATAGCGGGGACAGGATTCGAACCCTCAAGCTCCGGGCGCCAAGCCCAGCATGCGACCAATTGCACCACCCCGCGATAAAATGGGAAATCCACTTTTGATTTACTCCTCAGCTTCATTCCCAACGGTACAACAGAGTGCTGTATTTCTTATGCACCGTATGCTCCTTGTACGAATTGAACGTACTAACCAAATTAGTTTATTTCTCGGTTCGACCTCAGGAGCAAAAAAAAACTGCTACTTGAGCCATAAGTAGCAGTTAATAAGAATTTTTACTTATAATACTGTCTGCATGACTCAAGTTTTAAGTTAAAAGTGCATGCTGACAGAATAAATTTATTTCAACAGATAAAAATCTGTGAAATTCAGAATAAAGATTTAAATGTAAGTAGCACTCTTAACGGTATAGTGCTGCTTTTGTATTGTTAATTTCTTAACGATGATTTTTTATCGTTCTGGTTTGGGACCAGGATGTCGCAGGTTCAAATCCTGTCATCCCGATAAAAAGCTTCTGCAATAATGCAGAAGTTTTTTTTTGCAATTTTTATTTTCTGTTATTTTATATAAGTATAAAAAATTAAAATCTTATTAGTGTCGAATGATGATAATTAATTGGAATTGTTTGTTTGACTTGTTTTGAAACACGAGTTCGTCAAGGCACGCTCACTTACGTTCGCTCTTCGGTCTGTGACAAACTCGTGTTTACACTATAATTGCGTCGAAAAGGCATTTTGGTATACGAGTTCGTCAAGGCACGTTCACTTACGTTCGCTCTTCGGCCTGTGACAAACTCGTGTTTACACTATATAATTCTGAAAGAATTATATAGTGTAAATCCATCCTTCAGGGGCTTCTATGCGGCCCATCTGGATTCCTGTTAATGTTTCGTAAATTTCTTTGAGCTTAGGACCCATTTCCTGCTTGCCTTCGTTGTAGATAATCTGCTTACCGTGGTCGTCGATTTCGCCGACTGGAGAAATTACAGCTGCAGTTCCACAAAGACCGCATTCTACAAAGTCACCAAGTTCATCCTTGTTAATCTTGCGTTCTTCAACTTCCATCTTAAGATATTCTTTTGCAACGATTACAAGAGAACGGCGTGTAATTGAAGGAAGAATTGAATCTGATTTTGGAGTTACAAGTTTTCCATCTTTTGTGATGAAAATTATGTTTGCGCCACCGGTTTCTTCAAGATATGTGTGAGTTGCAGGATCGAGGTACATATTTTCTGCATAACCGTTGTTATGTGCGTCTACGATGTTGTGCAAAGACATAGCATAGTTCAAACCTGCCTTGATATCACCAGTTCCATGAGGAGCTGCACGGTCGAGGTCTGAAAGGCGAACCTTAATTGGTTTTACTCCGCCTTTGAAATATGGTCCTACAGGAGTTACGAGAATTCGGAACTGATATTCATCTGCTGGTTTTACACCGATAACGGCACTTGATCCGAACATGTATGGACGGATGTAAAGGGTAGCACCGCTTCCGTAAGGTGGAACCCAATCTTTGTTTGCTTCAATTGTCTGAAGAACTGCTTCGATAAAACGGTCTTTTGGGAAAACTGGCATTTCAAGACGCTTACATGAATTTTCCATACGTTCAGCGTTCAAATCTGGACGGAATGTAACGATATCTCCGTGCTCAGTAGTATAAGCCTTGAGACCTTCAAAACATGTCTGTGCATATTGAAGAACGCCGGCACATTCATTGATTTTTACAGAATGGTCTTTTGTGAGTTTTCCTTCATCCCATTCTCCGTTTTTCCAGTTGGCAACATAGCTTTTTGTCGTTTTCATATAACCAAACGGCAAACTGCCCCAATCAAGATTTTTCTTTCCCATTTTTATCTCCTGTGTAAGGCCGCCCGGCAGGCGGTTATAAATTTAGTATTATTAAAGTTCTTTATTATTACTAAAAATAGTATATACCCAATTATTGATAGTGTAAAGTAGCAAAAAAAATTATGAAGTTTACAGGTATTTTTCTGCTATATATCAATATATTTTTCCTACAAAATATCTTCTTTTTCTATTGTACATAGTTCTTCTGTTGTATATTTATTTTTTGAAAGTTTAGAAAGCCTGGTATCCATATTTAATACAGCTTTGTTGAATACTTCTTCGCGAACTGTTCTTCCGTTTGCAAAATTTTTATCTTTTCTGGCTACAATTCCTTCGATTTTCTGTCTGACGGCAATTTTTGCTTCAGGTGTAAACACTTTTCCTTCTGATTTTGCATAAATATCAACGAGCTGGCATAGTTCATCAGCAGTATAATCAGGCATGTCTATATAAGTATTGAATCGGCTTTTTAATCCTGGATTTGATTCAATGAAACGCTGCATTTCGTTTTTATAACCGGCAACAATGACAACAAATTTACCCCGGTCATCTTCCATTCTTTTTAAGAGTGTATCAATTGCTTCCTGACCAAATGAATCTTGTGATTTTTCACCAGGAGAAAGGGTGTATGCTTCATCAATAAAAAGAACTCCTCCCATTGCTTTGTCGCACATTTCCTGAACGCGTGGTGCTGTCTGACCAAGATATTCTCCTACAAGTTTACTTCTGTCAGCTTCTACGATTTTATCTGTCGGTAAAAGTCCAATCCCGTAAAAAATCTTTGCAAGAATACGGGCAACGGTAGTTTTTCCTGTTCCCGGATTTCCTGTAAATACGATGTGAAGGGCCGGTGCTGTTGCTTTTAAACCGCGTTCTTCTCGTATCTTATTCATTTTTATGCGGTTTGCAAGTTGCTGTACCTGTGTTTTGACGGAAGTCATGCCTATCATATTGTTAAGTTCTTTCATTGCGTTTTTGTAAACAAGTTCACGATTTTTGGCTTCTTTTTCAATATCTTTTGAAGATTTTTTTGAATTATAAGACTGATTCGTAGTTTTTGATGTTGCTGTAGGATTATAGTTATTTTTTTTGGATGGCTTTTTAGATTCATCATTAATCGAAACTGAAATAAAAACTGAAAAAGCAGTAAAAATTAGAATAAGACAGAGTATTGCAAGAAATATACAAAAAAGACCTGTCCTTAGTTCCCCGTCATTATTGTCTAATACAGATGTTTTTAATGAAATAAGGCCAAGAATATCAGCGGATGCTGAAAGACCTGTAATGCTCGAAATCAATAATGCAGATATCCATCCGAAGGTGGCAGTAAGACTTTCTTGTGTGTTATTATTTTCCTGATATCTAAAAACTTTTATTAAATATGAAGATATTTTTGCTATAACTGTAAATAAAAAAGCAATAAGGAAAATGATGCCGTAATCAGCAGGTTTATCTAAAATATAGTAAATAAAACCAATAATCAGGAAAAAAGAGCTGCATAAATATAATGAAATAAGCATTTCTGATATATGTTTTTGATTATCTTCTTCTGCAGTTATCGGGAACATTGAAGATAGAAGTTTTGCAATAACAAAGCCTTTTAGTGGCGCAAATTTACTGCTGTCAAACCAAAGCCAAATTATAGGAAGAAGTGTATCGAATACAATAAGAATACCCGGTAATATCAGGGTATTTTTATCTTTCTTTCTTGATAATAAAAAAGATGTAACGAATCCTGCAATAATATACACTGGAATTTGAACTAAAACAGTAATTCTATCTTGTTTTGTTGCTTCTGTAAAAAGGGTAGTGATGTAATAAACTGTAGTTTGATTCATTGTGTAAGGCAATATTGCTATTGCGAATGGGATTAATATAAATGCAATTGTATAAAGATAATCTTTAAAAGTTTTATTCATGTTGTAAAGTATAATACAAAGAAATTGATTTGTCAGTAAATCGTAAGTGCTTGAAAAATGCACGATTGAAAAATGCACTCTTGAAAAAATCTTTGCACTTTCAAATTTATTCTATATAATAATCGTTATGAATATATTTTCCTGGAATAGTATTTTATCAATTTTGAACGGAGACTCTTCGGAAGATTTTTTACAAGGTGCAAAAACAGGTATTTCTGTGGGAAGTTTTGATGGTCTTCATCAGGGACATAGAAAACTTCTTCTGGCTTTAGTTGAACAGTGCAAAAAATCTGGACTTCTGGCTGGTGTCGTAACTTTTTCACGTCCTCTTCCAAGCATAAAACATTCACAGGATTATATGGGTGATTTAACGTCTTTACGACAGCGTATTGCCGGTTTTGAAGAATTGGGACTTGATTTTGCAATTGTTGTAGATTTTGATGACAGTTTTGCTTCAATGTTGGGAACTGATTTTCTGAATATTCTTTATAATATCTGCAATATGCAGTTTCTTGCCGAAGGAATTGATTTTCGTTGCGGCTATAAAGGTGCAACAGACGCTCAGTCAATAAAATACTGGGCAGTTAAAAATAAAGTGGAAACTTTTTTTGAAAATCCGGTCTATTACAGGGAAGGCACGGATGAAGAAGAAAGAATCAGTTCGTCATACATCCGCAATATGATACGGAAAGGCTTTTTTACAACTGCCCGTGAACTTATGGAAAAGCCGTTTGAACTTGATTTAAAGCAGGTAAAGGAAAGCGGAAAGTATCTTCAGATTATGCCACCGGACGGAATTTACAGAGTTCATAGCGAAAAAAATGAGGAAGTACGGCTGGAAATAAAAAGCCGGACTATAAAATCGCTTCCAGAATGTGAATTTCTTCGGTTTATGTGATGTATTCAATGCTGTATAGAATGCTTGAATAAATTCCTATTATTTATTATATTATCCTATCTGTATTTACGGTTTTTTCTGTGATTATTTCCTAGAAACCCAGGAATTGACCTGCAGAATTTCCGCCCAGACAGATTTTCAGATTTAATCTGAAAAATAAAATTTTAAGGGGTTCCATAATGGCACTTACAAAAGAAGCAACAGCCGCAACAGTAAAGAAATACGGCGCAAAAGAAAACGACACTGGTAACGTAAAAGTACAGATTGCTTTGCTTACACAGCGTGTTCAGCAGCTCACAGAGCATGTAAAATCTTTCCCTAAAGACGGAACTGCAAAACGTTCACTTCTTAAGGTTGTAGGACAGCGCCGCAAGATGCTCAAATATTTTGAACGCACTGACCTTGAAGGATACCGTGCATTCATTAAAGAGCTTGGTCTTCGTAAGTAGAATTAAGTTTTTTATAAACTTAAAAAATCCCGTTTTGTTTATACAGAGCGGGATTTTTTTTTGATATGTCCGTAAATAAAGATGTTTTACAACGTATCTGGTATTTCAAAATATTTATTTTCAATAAATTATATTTTTCAATTACAAAATACCAGAATGAATATACAATATAATTATGAAATCAAAAAAAAATTTTTCCATAATATTATTTTCAGTAATTTCTTTTTATCTTATTGCAAAAACTTCTGTAAAAATTCCTTGCAGCGATGAAGAAGCCGTAAAGTTTTTTTGCAGAATGACAGAAAATGCAGGATTTGACGAAAGAAATTTAGTACGAAATTCTGATTATAACGAAATAGATGCCGCTTTCTGGCGAACTGATGATAATCAAAATGTTTATTATATTTTCAGGGGAATTGACGGAGAACAGATTGTTCGTATAAATGCAGCTGCTTCTAAGGAAAAGAAAACGCCGGTATTTTATTCAGACAAAAATATTTCTAAAGGAAAAATCGAACATTTTGATGTAAGTTCCGACGGCAAATTTATTTTTGAGGAAATATGGTTTCCTTCTGACAGGCATACCGAAATAATCTGCCTGAATACTAAAAATCCTCAGGAATCTGTAACTCTATTAAAAACAAAAGCTGGTTCTCAATGGCATCATTCTTCGCTGCAATACAGCTCGGCTTTGGAAAAATTGTATTATTATACTTACAGGCAGGGCGTGTTCATAAAAGGTCATGAAGTCATTTACGACTGCGGTTTTTATATTTTTAATAAGAATTCAGATGGAAAATTTTCAGATAAAAATGTTGAACGGGTTTTTAATATTCCTGAATGGATAATAAAACTTTCCAGAGAGGCTTTTTTAGAACAGACTGATGCAAACGGTAATAAAAAGCCTGATCTTAAAGGCTGGCTTGATTGGGCTCATTATATGGCAGATAAAACAGATAATGTATTCTGTGCTGTAAACGAGCAGGGGACAATTCTTACGGAAGAAGAAGCCTTGAAGTATTATATTGATAATAATCTTCTTGTTAATGACAGTTCATTTTTTAGTAAAGCATTGCAGCGCGAAAAAGACGGGCAGCTTACTGGAATATCTGCTTTTTCAATGATGGATGTGTTTCCTGAAAGTTATCCGATTATTGAACCGAGTCCTGCACATCAGTGGATTATTCGTACCGATGACGGATTGTGGATTTTTGTAGAAATAGGAACTCAATATCTTGATGAAAATGGAAAATTAGCATGGAAATGTGCATATATGAAACCGTATCTTTTTGAGTTAAAAGACGGCACTTATCCTAAAATGACAGAAAATCCTCTTAAAAATGTTATAATAAAATCTGCATTTGATGAAAAAACTCGAACTGTACAATCTCAGTATGGTGCTCTTGTTTACATGGAGCGCGATAAAAGCGGCTGGTTTGTTTGTAAAAATGGTCAGATAAAATCCTGTCAGTCATATGAAGAAGCACTTGCGGTGGCAAAAGATACAGAAGTTTCTGTAAAAATGCCTGAAGTTAAAATAAATCCACTTATTGTTGTTGTAATTTTATGTCTGATTGAGGCTGTGTTTATTTTTGTAATACTTTCTTCAAAATTTGCAAAACATCTTTCGAAAAAAGATAAGAAGTTAATTTTTAGAATTCAGGAAGAAGAACGTACAAAACTTTCGCTTGATATTCATGATTCGGTGGTACAGAATATCAGGGCAATAAGGCTGGAAGCTGAAATGCTTGAAGTAGGCCAAGGTCAGGAATCTAAAAAACAGAAAATTGTTGATGAGATGACAGAAGTAATCACTTTGTTAAGGAATATTTGTTACAATTTCCGTCCTGCTGAACTTTCGGTAAAAACTGATAACGTGGAACTTATTTCAATAATAGATACATTATGCCAGCAGTTTATCGTGCGTACAAAGATTCCGTGCAATATTCAGATTCAAAAAGATTTTGTTCCGCCAAAAATGGATACAGAAAAGTGTACGAATATAGTTCGTGCGGTTCAGGAAGCGCTTTCAAATATAGAAAAACATTCGTATGCAACGGGTGTGAAGATTGTAATTAAGACAATGGAAGAAAATCAGAATGAAAAAAATAGCGGCAGTCCTAAAGTTTTCCTTGTTATTTTTATAATTGATGATGGAATAGGCTGCGATGTAAGTAAACTTGGCCGTAACAAAATGCATTTTGGAATCCGAAATATGAAGGAACGTATTGCAGCGGCCGGCGGCGAAATCGAATTTTTCAGTACGCCGGGCGAAGGTTTGAGCGTGCAGATGAGGGTGCCGTATGAGCGATAATAAAATGAATATTAACCAAAACACTCTTTTTATAGTCGACGACCATTCAATGCTCAAAAACGGATTGAAAAATTATCTGGAAATGAATACCCAATGGAAGGTTACGGGGGCTTTTTCGGGCATTGCAGAATGTCTTGCGGCTTTGCGCGGGGCTGGAACGGGTACGGAGCCTTCTGGAGAACAGACTTTGCCCGAAATCATCATAGTAGATATTCAGCTTGCAGACGGTGAGTCCGGCTTTTCGCTGGTAAAAACTCTGAAAAAAGATTTTCCGGAAATAAAAATTGTTTTGTATTCCATGTACGACACCTGGGGCTTTATTTTACAGGCAAAAGATCTTGGAGTTCAAGGCTATATTTCTAAAGTTGCCAGTGATGAAGAACTTGTGCGTTGTCTTTCTGTTGTGCAGGCTGGCGGAACTTACTACGAGAAAAAATCGGAATCCATTCAAAGCGAGCTGGAATCTATAACTTCCGTGCTGAAAAAGCAGGAAAAAGTTGTTTTTGAAATGGCACTTCAGGGCAAAACAAATAAGCAGATAGCAGAGGAGTTATTTATTTCCCTTCATACTGTAGAAAATTATATAAGCTATCTTTTAAAACTTGCGGGCTGCAAAAAACGCGAAGAACTTCTTGAAAAATATAAATAAAATTAGGAGAAAACTCCCGACGATACTGTTTAATCTTGATTTATAATTATATGGAACATTGGTCATCATTGACCGTATACAGGGGGATTTCTTTTTATATGAAAAAAACGTTAAATATTATTACTTGGGTAATGCTGGCGGTATTTCTTTTTACAGCTTTCTTTACAATTGTTGCCTGTAAACCCGTTTCTGATTCATCAGCAAATTCAGATGAAAATAATCAGAAAAATGATGATTTAAAAGAGCTTTTGATTCCTATTCAAAATGTATATATGTGGAGTGATGATTCGGGCTCTTATGATGCTTCAACTGGAAAACTTGTTTTGAAAAATGGCTTTAAAGGTTGTAATGTAGTTTTTAATAAACCGGAAAACTTTGAAACAGAAATTTCCAGTTATAAGTACATTAAATTTGTGTACGAAAATCTTGATTTTCCAAACGTGAATTTCCGCGTACATTATGCAGATGAAACTCTTTCTGAAGTTTATCTGCAGTCAAATAAAACTTCTGCCTTCCTTGAACTAGACTCAGACAGAAAGAAATCTGTTACCGGCGTAAGCTTAATGTCCCGCTCTGATGAAAGTAAAATTGGAGTTGCAGAATGCAGTCTTATTCTTAAAGAACTTCGATTTGTAAAGGAAAAGAAAATAGAAAAAACAACTGCAATAAAAGATAAAGAGTCTGGTACTTTTGATGGAAAAATAACCGCTCTGGAACTTTCAGATAAAATTGGCCTGGGGTTAAGTCTTGGAAGTGGTCTTTCTGCCTGCCCGTATTATAATCAGCCAGAATTAAAACAGACAGGTTATGGTTTTCAGCGTAATTTTAATAAAGCTGGAAAGCCTCTTGTAATGAATCTGGAAGACCAGAAGGTTGCCATAGGAAATGGTTATGGTGGACTTGCCTTTGAACTTGGAGAACTTCCTCTGGTTACAAAAGCTTATATTGATGAAGTGCGCAATCTGGGCTTTAAGTCTATAAGAATCTGTGTTACCTGGTATCAGTATATTATTGATAAGAATTATACAATTGACCCTGATTTTATGGCTCGCGTAAAACAGGTTGTGGACTGGGCTTTGGAAGATGGACTTTATGTTTTATTAAATGAACATCATTCTGTACATAATTACTGTCCAATTCCTCTTGCGTATGCCGATGGATACAATCTTACGGAAACTGACCGCGCTGAATCTGAAAGATATTTGAAGGCTGTTTATGAACAGGTTTGTGCAGCTTTTAATGGAAGTTATGATGAACATCTTATTTTTGAAACTTTGAATGAGCCTCGTGTAATTAAAGAAGACGGTTCTGCAATCTGGGCTGTAAATGAATGTACATCTCAAGAAGATAAAGATGCAGTTAATAAAGCCACAAAAATCCTTAGTGATTATAATCAGCTGATTGTAGATACAATCCGAGCAAGCGGCGGAAATAATGCAAAACGCTTTATTATGTTACCGGTTTATGCAACAGACCATGCGGAAGTTTCGAATGAAAATTTTGTCCTTCCAAAAGATTCCGCATCTGATAAACTGATGGTGGCAATTCACTGGTATCCGCTTGGTTTTAATGAGGAAAATAAAAAGCGCGAGGCTTATTCATCATCTGTAAAAGAACAGTTTGAAAAATCCTTTAAAAATTCTTACGACCGCTTCGTTTCAAAGGGGGTGCCTGTAACTCTGACAGAATTTGGTATTGAAAATGGCGGCGACCTTCATACTCAGTTGTTCGGTTCTACAGCTGCAGATCATGATGAACGTAAACTATGTCTTACTGATATGTGTGAAATTGCAGGAAAATACGGGCTTTCAGTTATGGAATGGGATGATGGTTATGTTCACAATGTTATAAACCGTCTTACAAATCAGCCTTACGAAAGCGATGATTTTACGGCAGATTTAGTTGCTTCATGGAAAAAAGGTCGCGAAAATTATTACGGAAAAAAGGTGCCGGTTTCTGCATTTTATAAATCTTTTGCTGTGGAAGCTTCCGGGGTTGCGGTTGTGAATCCGCATAAGGGCTTTGTACAGTATGTTTGGGGTGATGATTATTTATCAAATGAATACTGGGATGCGAGCCTTGCTTCCGGTAAAAATGAATCCTGGAATTATTGTTCTGTAGTTTATACAGGCTGCGGCTGGAAGAATATTCAAAAAGGTAAAAATGAATATGACTGGTCATTTATAGATAAGCAGCTTGAATCCTGCAAAAAATATAATAGAACTTTGGGCTGGCGTATTTGTCCAATAGATTCTGGTGATAAAGATGGAGATTTAGTTCCTCAATACGTTTATGATGAAGGTTGTAAGTCTGTAATGTCTTATTGTACAGATTCAAAAAAGACTATCCGTGTTCCAGACTGGTCTGACCCGATTTATATTCAGGCTTGTAAAGATTTTGCCAAAGAAATGGCCAGAAAGTATGATGGAAATAAATATGTTGAATTCATAGATATACGAAGCTTTGGGAACTGGGGCGAGTGGCATTGTTTTCAGCTTCAAGACAGTGAAATGCCTTCTGTAGAGATTCAAAAGGAAATTGTAGATTATTATCTGTCGGTATTTAAGAAGACTCAGCTGGTTATTCCAAGTGATTGCCGTGGCGAGATGTATGAATATATTCTTTCCAAGGGAATTGCAAAACGAGATGACGGTTTAATCCAGATAAAGGGCCGTGAAGATGAATTGAAAAAGTGTTACGAAGCAGGCCTTCCGGTTATTGGGGAAAACTGCGATACCTATGAAAAGATGCTCCAGTGTTCAGATGCAGATGATTATAATCGCAAGTGGACTTTGGAAAGATGGAAAAATGCAATTACTGTTTCCCACATGACTTATTATGAATTAGACCGCGGGGCCTGTGGTGCAAAATTTTTCAAGGAGCAGGGCCAGTACGTAAAGGAGATGACAAACAAACTCGGCTATAATTTTACCGTCACTTCTGCAGATATGAATTACGATGCTTTGGGAAATGTAAAACTGAGCGTGACCATCAAAAATACGGGGCTTGCGCCGGCTTTCTTTGATGTAAATCTTATTGCGGATATTACAGATTCTGAAGGAGTTCGAAAAACTTTGATAGGCGAGGCTAAAAAAATAGAGAAGAGCAGCTTTGCTGATGATGCAGAAAAGACCTTTGAGTTTACGGCTTCGGGCTTGGAACTTTATGAAGGTGAAAAAATATGCCTCGGCCTTTATGAAGATTCATCTTCTAAAAATCCGACAGTAAAGTTTGATAATAAAAATACACTGAGTAATAATAAACTGGCACTTGGGAATTTGTAAAAATTTCTCACAGAACTTCTGAGAACACAGAGTAAAAAAAATCTATATAATTCTCTGTGTTCTTTATGAACTCTGTGAGGGGGGGGAATCTTGACAGGGCAAACGCATTATAAATACAGGCATACACAAAAAATCGCTGCCAGTC
>CAMOWQ010000024.1 GCA_946628495.1 uncultured Treponema sp.
TTGAACCCCAAGGTGTCTGGACGGCTTCCCAGGGGGCCCAAAATTGACGGACACGGTGCCCAAAACCACTACTCACTTATCATAATGTACATTCTGTCTACCCGTATACTGCAATAATCATACTCCTTACAATTAAATTGCTTTTTTTTTTTACCGTACTATAATTTATTCTATGGAAAAAACACTCTCCTTTCAGACAAAAGGCAACCTTATAGAAGAATGCCTAAAAAATCATATTAAAGAACAGAATGCTGTTTTTGTATTCCCAACACAGATGGCTGCAGATTTATGGGCAGACAGAATTACCGAAGTTTCTGATGTAACGGCGGTTGCAATGGAAAGATTTCTTGCATGGGACAGTTTTAAAGGAACTGCTATCCGCGGACGTTGTCAGGATAAGAAATCCGTACCGTCAATAATGCGTGCAATTTTTGTTGAAAATCTCTTAAAAAAGAATGCAGAAAATCCATTTTTTAAAAATCTTATTCCTGCTAAATATGCGTCAAACGCAGCCGGTTTTACAGACTGGATAAGTTCTCTGCTGCCTAGCCTTGCTTTGTGGAAACATTATTTTGATGCAGGAAATGTTTCTGCCGACGATGAAGATGCCGATCTTCTTCTATTATATAAAGAATATTCAGCTTTCTTGGATAATCACGGGCTTTTTGATCCTGCCTGGGAAACACCGCCTTTTGAACCGAATGGAAATCATTATTATATATTTTTCCCGGAAATTCTTTCGGATTATTATGAATATGAGGCAATTTTAAAAAGCACAAAAGATATCACTATAATTAATCTTGATGAAACTTCTTCTCTTGAAGCTTCTGAAGTTCCGGTTTATTTTTTCAAGAATGCACGCTATGAACTTCGCAATATCATGCTGCACCTTCTTGATGTTCATAAAAAAGGCATTTCGTGGGATGAAATTGCAATCAGTGTGCCCGATATGGATTCTTACGGTTCCTATCTTGAGCGAGAACTTTCACTTCACGAAATTCCATACATCATGCAGTATGCAAAACCGCTAGCTTCTTCTGGTGCGGGCAATCTTTTTTCTCAGATAAATGAATGTGTTTCTTCGGATTTTAGCTACGATTCACTTAAAAATTTCCTGCTTAATTCGGAATTACCATGGAAAGATGCACGTTCTGTAAGGCAGCTTATCAATTTTGGCCAGAAAAATCATTGTATCTGCAGTTTTTCTTATAATAATAAGAAAGTTGATGTATGGAAGGAATCTTTTTCAGAATCGACGGGCGAAGAAATTGCCGCAACCTTTTATTCAACGCTTACAAATGATTTAAAATCTTTGGTGAATGCGCGCACGTTTGCCGAAATTCGCGAAAGGTATTTTGTTTTCCGCAACGACTGTTTTGATATGAGTCTCTGTTCTAAAAAAAGCGACCTTATTTTGAGCCGCTGTGTCTCAGAACTTGCCGCTTTAATCGATTTAGAGGCTGAATTTGGCGAAGAGGCAAAGGTTTCTTCTCCATTCCAGTTCTTTGTAAAGCAACTTTCGTCTATAAATTATCTTGAACAGGCGCAAACTTCAGGTGTTCATGTCATTCCGTACAGAATGGGCGCAACAGCTCCGTTTAAATGCCATGTAATTCTGGATGCAAGTCAGGCTGCCCTTTCTGTTGTCTATAAGGAACTTGGCTTTTTGCGTGACGATAAGCGTGTTGCAATTCTTAAACGGGAAGATCCTAATGTTACTGAAAAATTCCTGCGCCTTTATCAGATGAATTCTACTGATACACAGGTTTATTTTACTGCATCTTCCAAAACCTTTACGGGTTACGCACAGTCTGTAAGTTGTCTTAAGGAAGTTGAATGCGGTTTTGATACCGAACAGAATAATGCCGGTACCGGTGATATTTATAAAAAAGAAAAAAACTGGATTGGGAACGAACCTTTGAAGGATTCTGATTTTCCTTGTGAAATTACTGCTTCTGCTAAAAACAGTTTTACGGGCTGGAAAAATGCACAGGCGGTAAATACTGTAAATACTGATGCAAATGCTGGTACTGGCGATGAAACTGCTTCTGAATCTTCCCCTGCTTCACCGAATTCCTGCAATGATTTTTTGACGGTTTCAGAATCACAGCTGAAAGTTTTTTATGATTGTCCGCGCAAATGGTATTTTCAACGGGAATTGAATCTTGAAGAAGAAATCAACGCTGCCGAGCTTATGAATATGTATGCCATGGGAGATTTAAATCATAAAATTCTTGAATTGTACTGCAAAAATCTTCGCAAACAGAATATTCCAGTTCATTATAATGCTGATGAATATCGTCTTGAAGATAATTACGTGCAGATTCTTGAAACAAGCATTGATGCGGCAATAACAGGCTTAAAAGATAATTCTTTTATTACAAAAGAACTGCTCTTTTCTACCCGCTCCGCAATTTTCAGAAAAATTTACAAGGCTGTTCTTGAATTTTCCCGTGTTTTTAACGGTTGCAATGTCAAAGAAAATGAAGGCTGGTATTCTCTAACTAAAGAACAGGAAAACTACAAAATTAACGGGCAGATAGACTGTCTTTTGTCGGATCCGCAGCACGAAGATGAATATATTCTGGTTGATTTTAAATCGAGTGCGTCGGGAATTCCTTCTAAAAATCTTTACGCAGATGGCGAAGAACTTCCTGATTTTCAGATACCTCTGTATGTTTATTTGTTACGGCAGACGGATTCGAGAACGCAGCTTACGGTAGAGAATGCCTGTTTTTATAATTTAAAAGAGTGTAAATTTGTTCCTGTTTTTGGCAACGCATTGGGCGAAAGGCTTAAAATCAAGCCTGAAAACGTCATAGCGCCAGAAAGATTTGAACCAACAATTCAGAAAACTTTGGAATGTGTCGACTTTTTTATACAAAATGTGCGTCAAGGAAAGTTCTCTCCTTCTGATGAGGCTCAGGATTATGAAAAATGCTTCGGCTGTAAGCATTCAGCTGTATGCAGACGAACTTTTACAGTTTGCAAAGGTAATTAATTTTGAAGCAAAATTAATTTTTTTAAGCGATTTGATGAGATTAAACGAGGAATAAAATGGCAGATAATAACGAGAAGAAATTTGATAAATATCAGCAGGCGGCAATTACTGTAAAAGAAAATGCAGTTGTAAGTGCGGGTGCAGGTTCTGGAAAAACAACAGTTCTTTCACAAAGATTTCTTCATCTTGTACGCGAACGAAATCTTGATGTAGATCAGATTTTGACCCTTACTTTTACAAAAAAAGCAACTGTCGAAATGTCCGACAGAATTTATAAAGTTTTGAAAAAGGAAGAACCTGCAAAAGCCGCTGATTTTTACAAAGCAAACATCAAGACATTCGACAGTTTTTGTAATTCAGTTGCAAAACTTGGTGCCAGGATGTACGGAATTACCCCTGATTTTGCTCAGGACAATTCTACAGTTTATGAACTTGCCAGTCAAAAAGCCCTTCCTTTTATTCTGGAACACCGTGACAATGCACTTTTAAAGCTGCTGGTTGATACAAAAAATTATCAGGAAATTGCAAATCAGCTTTTTGTTATGCCTGTTCTTGAAAATTCGACAATTGCAGAGCCAGTTGATTTTGACAAAATTTTTGAAATGCAGAAGGCAGAACTTGTAAAAGCCTGGAATGAAAACGGAAAAATTACAAATGAGGTTATTTCAGGATTAACAGGTCTTGTTAGCGATTTTCCAGAGGGTGCCGGCGGAACAATGCTTGCAGCTCTTAGAGAAAAATTGATTCTTCAGGAAATTCCTGAATTTGCGAATGTAAATAACGATAATATTTTTGGCCAAGGTCTTGCGGCTGCAATAGAATTTATTCTTGCAGCTCAAAATGTAGCGGTAACCCGACCGACAAACGCAAGAAATACCGAAGAAATCAAAGACATGATATATAACCTTCGAACAAAAGTTGAAGTTCTTATATCTATTGTGAACTGCATAAACGGTTTTAAACTTGTACAAGATTCTGATTTTCTGTCACTTATGAAAGAATTTCAGGATATTGTGAATAATATTAAGAGAAGTAACGGAATTCTTACATTTGCAGATGTTTCAAGCATTGCACTTTGTACACTCCGCGATTATCCGGATTTACGAAAGCTTGAAAAAGAACGCTACAAGGCAATCATGGTAGATGAATTTCAGGATAACAATTCAATGCAGCGTGATATTCTGTTCCTTCTTGCAGAACGTCCTGAACGCATGGAAAAAGGCATTCCTTCTCCCGAAGAACTTTGTACCGATAAACTCTTTTTTGTTGGCGATGAAAAACAGAGTATTTATTTCTTCCGAGGGGCTGATGTTTCTGTATTCCGTCATCTTTCTCAGGATTTTGCAGACGGAAATTTAAGCATGTCTACGAATTACCGTTCTCATCCGGCTCTTATTGGAGCATTTAATACAATTTTTGGCGGCATAAACTTTATGCGGAATGCGGCACTCGCTAAGAATGCCTCTGCATTGTCAAATTCCAATCCGTCTGAAGTTCCTTCCGTATTTTTTAAGGAAACTGACGGCAAAAAATATGATATTCCCGAATACGAGGCAGTTTATCATGAAGTTACGCTTCCAGAATCAAAATCCTACAATGAAGTTCATGGAAATCACGTGCATTTTGCGCTTTACGATTCAACTCAGGAAGTGCCGCAGGGATATCTTTCGGGCGAAGAGGCAGAAGCAGAATGGGTTGCTCAAAAAATATCATCGCTTATCGAAAACGGTACTTCCCCTGATGATATAGCAGTCCTTATGCGCGCAACCCCGTTGCAGCCTTTGTATGAACGGGCTTTTCTTTCGCATGGCATTCCCTATTCTACCGAAGCTGTAATCGGATTTTTTAGCGATGGTCCTGCAAACGATTTGTATGCGCTTATCAAATTGTGTGCTTATCCTCAGGATACTGCCGCTTATTTTCAGTTGCTAACGTCGCCTTTTGTAAATCTTTCGGTTGACGAAGCAGGTTCTGTTATAAAATGCGAAGATAAAACTCCGTTCGCGCCACAGAATGCCTCTGTTTTGTCAGAAGATGCGGCAAGACGTTATGAGCAGGCTGGAAAATTCTATGAAGAATTAAGCATTACCTCACGTTATGAACCGATTTGCAAGACAGTAACAAAAATCTGGTACGAAACAGGCTACCGCTTTGAAACAATGTGGAATCAGAGTGTAGAAATGTATTCAAAACTGTATGATATTATTTTTGAGCTTGCACGTCAGGCAGATGCAGGAAATCAGAGCATTGCTGCTTTTGCAGATTCTCTTACCGCCTGCAAGGCAAATACAGGTAAAGCCATTGATGATATGGACATTCCTATGGAACAAAGACCTGGCGTTCACATCATGACAATTCATAAAAGTAAGGGACTTGAGTTTGATACTGTTTTTGTTTGCGGAACGCATAAAGGAACTCCAAACGAAAAAAGAACTCAACCGGTGTATACAAGCAGAAAATATGGAATCGTCATTCATACTCCGCCTGTACGCGAGTTTGCAGATAAAGATATCAATTTCTTTTTTGATAAGGCAAAGGAAGAAAAAGACCGGAAACTTAGTGCGGAATTAAGGCGTCTTGTTTATGTTGCCCTTACGCGTGCAAAGACCAACCTTTATATTACGTCGGGACGTTATACACCTGCAAAAGATTCGTCTGTCTTTTTGCCAACTTCAGATTCAGGTACAATTGTTGATACAATCTTTAATATCCTTGAACCGGTTTTTGACTTTTATCAGAAAGATGAAAACAGGGCATACAGTTTCTTTGATGTAGAAACAATTGAACCTCTGCCCCGCTTTGCTTCTTTTGAAAATGCAAAACGACGCAATAATGCGGGAATAAAAGCGGAACTCATCAAAAAAATAGACGAAAGTAAAGTTTATGAAAAAGCAGAACTTCTGGAAAAAGAAATTCCTGATTCAAAGTATGTAAGTCCAAGTCATCTTCATGATGAAGATAATGAGTTACAAGAAAATGAATTGAAAAACAATCTGCCACATAAAACCGGACTTGAGGAACTTCATGCAGACGAACCTCATATCGACGATTTGCGTGCTTCAAAAGATGCTCCGTATCCGGAAATTAACGATATTGTAATTTCCACAATTCCTGCAGAATTTAAAAAGGCTGATATTGCACGTCCTCTTTTTGGTTTTAATGATTTTGGAACAATTGCACATGCCTATCTGGAAGGTGCGGTAATGAACAGAGAGCCTGTTATTCCGAACAAAGCATTGTCCGGGCTTACGGCAAAACAGAGTGACGCTTCGGCTTCCGGAAAAATTGATGTAATTAAGTCTATATGCAGCAAGATGGCAAAGGAGTTTCTTTCTTCAGAACTTGGAAAAGCAGCCGCTGCTTCTGATTTTAAAAAGGCTGAATATAGTTTCCGCAGCAGAGTCGGTTCTAAAATTGTCCGTGGTAGTATTGACCTTGTTTTCAGGAATTCTGACGGTACTTACACTATTGTTGATTACAAATCAAATCAGGAAATGAAGCCTGAAATATATTTTGAACAGCTTGCCTGTTACCGTTCGGCAATTGCAGCCATGCTTGGAGTGCCTGCAGATTCTATAAAATGCTTTTTGTATTACCTGAGGTTTGCAAAGGAAGTTGATATTACTAAAGATGTTAGTTCTATAAATTTGGAAAATCATTTGTTATAATCTTAAAATCTGACGGATTGCACTTACATAAATTATTGATTTTCGAGGAATAAGATATGGCAAAAATACTTGATTGGAAGAAATATGAAGAAACTGCCCGGCTTGCAATTGCAGAAGGTTGTGTTCTTTTGGAAAACAAAAATGCACTTCCGCTGAAAAAAGGTGAAAAAATCGCACTTTTTGGTCGTATGCAGGACTGTTATTACAAAAGCGGAACTGGTTCTGGCGGAAAAGTTAATGTTGCAAAGGTTTTTAACATAAAAGAAGGTCTCGAATTAAGTAAAACTGTACAAATTAATAGACACCTTGAAAATATTTATAAAGAATGGGAAGAAAAAAATCCTATAAATGAAGGGCTTGGCTGGGGACAGGAACCGTGGGCACAGGAAGAAATGCCCGTTACAGAAGAAATCGCTAAAAATGCGGCTGCCGAATCTGACGTTGCAATTGTAATAATTGCCCGAACTGCCGGCGAAGACAAGGATAATTCAAATACGGAAGGTTCATATCTTTTAACTGCAAACGAAAAGGATATGCTTTGCAAGGTTCGGAAAGCATTCAGCGATTCAAAAAAAATGGTTGTTCTTTTGAATACCGGCAACATCATCGATATGAGTTTTGTTGATGAATATAAGCCTGATGCCGTAATGTATGTCTGGCAGGGCGGTATGCTTGGTGGACTTGGTACTGCTGATGTTCTTACAGGCATCGTTAATCCGAGCGGAAAACTTACCGATACCGTCGCCTATAATATTGATGACTACCCTTCTACAAAAACTTTCGGAAATCCTGAAGGCAATATTTATTGCGAAGATATTTTTGTCGGTTACAGATATTTCGAAACTTTTGCAAAAGATGCCGTGCGTTATCCTTTTGGTTTTGGTTTATCTTATACAGATTTTGCACTTTCTGTTACAAAAACAGAAGTTTTATATGATGTACAGAAATTCCGTTTGTCTGTTTCTGTAAAAAATACAGGAAAAACTACCGGTAAAGAAGTTGTACAGATTTATGTTAAGGCACCTTCTGGAAAACTTGGAAAAGCAGCACGTGTTCTTGTTGCATTTGAAAAAACAGCCCTTCTTTCTCCTGATGGACAGCAGGAACTCAATTTTGAAATTCCTTTTGAACGTTTTGCTTCTTATGATGATTCTGGAATAACTGGTCATAAAAGCTGTTTTGTATTGGAAAATGGAGAATACAGTGTTTATGCCGGAAGCGATGTGCGTTCTGCCAAAAAAGCGCTTGATTTTTCAATCGGAAAACAGATTGTCGTTCAGGAATGCGGCGAATCTCTTGCACCTGTAACGGAATTTTCAAGAATGCATGAATCTTCAACAGACGGTGGAAAATCGGTTTTGCAAATGGAAAAAGTTCCTCTTGCAACAAGAAAAAATGAACCGCCTGAGTATGATTCTGACGGAAGTTTTGAAAACATTGCAAGTGCTGACACCAAAATGTCCGTGCCGGCTGCCGAAAATGCAGCGTGCGGTTTGCAGAATGCTTCTAAAACCTGCGGAACAAGTCCGTATCAGTTAAAAGACGTTCTTGAAGGCAAAACATCCCTGAAAAATTTTGTTTCACAGCTTACGGACGAAGATTTATCCTGCATAATACGCGGTGAAGGAATGGGAAGCAGCCTTGTAACTCCTGGAACAGCCTCTGCATACGGCGGTGTTTCGGAACGGCTTAGAAATGTTTTTGGAATTCCGTGCCTTTGCTGCGACGACGGTCCTTCTGGAATGCGACTTGACTGTGGTATAAAAGCTTTTTCTCTTCCAAACGGAACAATGCTTGCCAGCACTTTTAATACAAAGCTTGTTACTGATTTATATGAATTTACAGGCCTCGAAATGATTGCAAATAAAGTTGATAACCTTCTTGGTCCTGGCATGAATATCCACAGAAATCCTCTTAACGGACGAAATTTTGAATATTTCAGCGAAGATCCATGTGTAACAGGCCTTATTGGAACTGCAATGGTTCGAGGTCTTAAAAAAGCGGGAGTTACAGGAACAATCAAACATTTCTGCGGAAACAATCAGGAAAAAAACAGGTATGCTCACAATTCAATTGTTTCAGAACGTGCTTTGCGGGAAATTTACCTTAAAGGTTTTGAAATTGCAGTAAGAACAGGAGTTGCAGATTCCGTCATGACAACTTATGGACTTGTAAACGGTGCTTATACTGCCGGTTCCTACGATTTGAATACAAGAATTTTGCGTCAAAACTGGGGCTTTAAAGGCATTGTCATGACCGACTGGTGGGCATTTATAGGTTATAAGAATAATGAACCTGTCAAAAATGATTTTGCAAAGATGGTTCGCGCCCAGAATGATTTGTATATGGTTTGTTCAGATGGAAGTAAAAACAGCAGCGGTGACAATACGCTTGAATCATTAAAAGACGGAACTCTAAAACGTTGCGATTTGGAACGAAGTGCTGCGAATATCTGCCGTCAGATTTTAACTTCCGAAGCAATGAAACGTCTTCTTGGAACAGATGAAAAGGTTGAAATTATAAACCGTCCTAAATCTGAAGATGATATTTCTCTTGATGATATAGAGTTTACGGTTCTTGGAAAAGATCAGACTTTTGATTTGACATATCAGCAATGCAAGTCCGGAACAAATTACATTCTTGCGCTTGATGTTCAGAATCCGGGAACTTATGAAGTAAGCCTTACGGGAAATTCAAATCTTTCGGAACTTTCGCAGCTGCCGTGTACTCTGTTTATAATGGGCATTCCAATTGCAAGTTTTACGTTTAATGGAAGCGGCGGAAAAGACGTTACTATAACAAAGAAGATTTCGTTCAGAACCAGATTCTACGTAAGCAGGCTGCTTTGTGCAGAAAATGGTCTGAACTTAAAAGACATTCGATTTAAATTCTTAAGCGAAAAAATCGAGATGCCTTTTTAGTGAAGTTTTAGTTGTTTAATTTCAGTTTGTTTTTGCAAAGATTTTTTTCCAGTAAAGAAGGAGCATTACTATTGTTGTAATGAGGGCAAGTACATCGGAAACGGGACCTGCCCATAAAACGCCTTCAACTCCAAGGAATATTGGAAGAATGAGTGTAACCGGAATCTGGAAAATAATCTGTTTTGAAAGTGACAGAATAGAAGCCTGCATCGGATAACCGAGCGACTGGAAGAAAATGCCCGTCATAATCTGGAATCCAATTGTAGGAATGAGCATAAGATAAATTCTCATGCACTTTATTGCAAATTCATTATACAAATCACTTTCAGAACCAAAAATGCTTATTATTGCCATCGGTTTGAACTGTGCAAGCAGGAATGCAACTGTACACATCAGCGTAGAAATAACTGCAACAAGTTTGTATGTCTTTTTTACGCGGTCGTATTTTCCACTGCCATAGTTGTAACCGAAAATCGGCTGCGCTCCAACAGAAAGACCGATAACAATACTCATAAGGATTGCAAAAGTTTTCATAGTGATTCCGAGGGTTGTAATCGGGATATCAGGACCGTATTTGCTTTTTGCACCGTAAGTTAAGAGTACGTTGTTTCTTGTTGCCATCGCTACTACCATGGACATCTGTGTTATAAAGCTTGAAACGCCGAGTCTTGAAACCTTACCAAAATATGGAAAACTTTTTTTCCATAAACGCAGGTCAAGTTTTGTACTCTTCATTTTATGCCTGAAATAATAAATATTCATGCCGGCATTTGCAGCCTGCCCCAGAATTGTTGCCAAAGCCGCGCCTTCTACTCCCCAGTGACATACAAAAATGAATACCGGGTCAAGTATAAGATTGATGATTGTTCCTACAAAAAGTCCTGCCATATTGAATCTTGGAGAACCGTCTGCACGGATAATACTTGAACCTGCCGCACAAAATGCCGAAAAAGGAAGTCCGTATGTTATGATACGACCGTAAGCAATTGCATAAGGCATAATTCCTTCTGAAGCACCAAAAAGACGGCAGAAATACTTCATAAAAATCAGATAAATAATTGCAATGATTACACTTCCAGAAACAAAACCTGTAATTCCTGCAAGAGTACCTTTTGCTGCTTCGTCAGGCTTTTTTTCACCAAGTTTAAGACTGTAGAATGCCGCTGCTCCATCACCAAATAAAAGTGAAAATGCCATTGCAAAAGTCATCATAGGAAAAATAACAGAAGTTGCACCGTTACCTAAATATCCTACTCCCTGTCCGATAAAAATCTGGTCGATGATATTATAAAGTGAATTTACGACCATTGAAACAATGCCTGGAATGGCAAATTTGGCAAGCAGATGACCGATGCCTGCCGTTCCTAAAATGTTTTCTTTTTCTTGAATTGATTCATTTTCCATATTCATAATAGAACGATAATACAAAAATTTGTTTTAATTTCCAATAGTTATGAAAGAAAGTTAATAAAATATGATAATTTATAACAGAATGAATGTAATTGAACACATCAATTCAGAACCACGCAGATTTAAGCTTTAATACGGACGGAATCATCAAGAATATACAAACCGTCTTTGGTTTTCTGTACAAATTCCTCTTTTGCCATTGGTTTTCCAAAAAGATATCCCTGTAGCTTTTCGCAGCCGATTTCCCGCAAAAAGTTCCGGGCTTCTTCTGTTTCTACGCCTTCGGTTAAAGTGTTCATGCCAATATCTTTTGCAAGCGTGACGATATTTTTAAGGATTGCATGTGCCTTTGGATTATTCGAGAAATTATGCAGGAATTTCATGTCAATTTTCATTACATCAAACTGGTATTCCTTTAGAACATTAAGCCCTGAATAGCCTGAACCAAAATCATCCAGCCAGATTGTATGCCCTGCTTTTCTAAAAACATCCATTGCAGCATGAAGTTTGTTATCATTATCAGTAAGTGCAGTTTCTGTAATTTCTACATGGATAAGACTTTTATCAATCTGATATTTATCAAGGCAACTTTCAACTTCATTTACAAGATTTACTGCCTCAAAATCAAGGCGGGAAAAATTCAGGGAAACCGGAATAAGAACGCCGTTGTTTTTCTTATGTTCGACAATATCTTTGCAAACCCGTTCAAGCACAAACATGTCAAGTTTATGAATCTGGCGGTATTCTTCAAGCGTATTGATAAAAAGCGAAGGCATCAAAAGTCCGAATTCCGGATCATCCCATCTTGCAAGGGCTTCTACTCCTACAACCTTACCATCCGAAGAATTAACAACCGGCTGGTAGAAAACCTTAAGGAATTCATTTTCGATTGCTTTGTCTATGTTGTTGATGATGTATTGCTTTCTGTGAAATTCCAAATCCATTTCGGAAGTATATTCGCAATAGCTTTTTGAAAAATGCTTTTTAATTGAATAGCATGCATACCGCGCATAATCACAGGCAACTATAGGCAGACAATCCCTGTCGACCGGCCTGTACGCGCCAGTTTTTAAGGTAAGTTTTATTTCAGAGTCGGTCTTAATTATTATTTCTTGTATTTTTTCGAGACGTTCGGCGATTTCAAAATCTTTTGTGAAAATTACAAAATTGTCGTTTGAAAAATGCGCAACAATGGAATCTGGGAATGCCTTTTCGATTGCTTCTGCAATTGTTTTTAGAAATTCATTGCCCTGTAAAAAACTGTATTTTTCGTTGTAATTTTTAAAATTCTCTATATCAAGAAACAGAAAAATCATTTTACTGATATCAACGTTTCTGTCATGAATTTTTTCGAGCGTTTGCGAAAGAAAATAGCTCATATTCGCAATACCTGTAATTTCATCACTTATAGAAAGTTTTAAGAGAATGTTGTTTGCCTGTTCCAGTTTTTCATCTTTTTTGGCTTCCTTTATTTTTTGATGATAGGCATTAAAGGCTGACATCAGAATGGAAATCCATACAATAAAAAGATTTACGTTTGTCGCATAACTGGTTGGCACGGCTTTGTTACAGATGGCACGGAAAATCAAAAAAGAAGAAGTCAGCACTATAAGCGTATAAATCGGTCGCCACACAAGAAAACAAAAGACGAAAAGCGTCATTGTCATAAGCGTTATAAACTGTTCGCCTTTGATGTAATCGAGATACGAAATGTACATTCCAAAGAGGATTGCCGTTATTGTAAAAAAATTATAGACACTTACGCTTGCCTTTTTGTTCAGGGTTTTGTGGCGGATTACATAAAAAGCATAAATAAGCATTATGATTCCAACTGCAAGAAGAAGCACATAACTTGCAACATGCGTAATAAACCATTCTGCAGAACGTTTGCTTTCGCTGAAAATCTGATTCCAGATTGCACTGGCAATCATCCAAATTTCTAGTGCAATGACAACAATTGAAAGGTATATGCTGGAACGGACATTTGAAAATCCAAAATAATCTTCCACATACTTGGAAAATTTTTCCAAGCCCAACAGTTGTTTAAGTCTCAATGATAGCTTCACACTAAATATTTTAGACCAATATTTAAAAAAGTAAAATTATTTTTATAGATTTTGAACGGATGTCTATTTTTTTTAACGTGATGTCTGACATAAATCAGTTGTAGCCGACTGACTTAAAAGTTCGTATAGAATTCTATAAAGAGCCTGTCCGTCTTCTGGAGAAAGCTTAAAACAGCCGCCGATTCTTTGTGGAATGCCAACTGCTTTTTCCTTTAATTTTTCGCCTTCTGGTGTAATGCAGATTGTTACAATTCTTTCATCTTCTGCACTGCGTGTTCTTGTAAGATAGCCTTTTTTTTCCATTGATTTTAAAAGTGGAGAAAGAGTGCCGGTATCAAGAAAAAGTTTCTTGCCCATATCACCAACAGTAAGTTCTTTTTCTTCCCACAAAACCATCATGGCAATGTATTGCGTATAAGTTAAATCGAGTTCTTTTAAAAAAGGTGTATATTTTCTTAAAATTTCCCTGGAAGCGGCATACAGCGGAAAACAGAGCTGATTTTTTAATTTAATGCTGTCGTATTTTTTATCGCTATCGGAAATTTCATTAGTTAGTGTTTCTTCGTTATTCATTTTATCCTCATATATTTTCAATGCAGAGTTTAATCAGTTTTGTGGAAGTTTAATCGCTGAAATCAGCATCCTGTTGAATAAAAATTTTGTATTCAGGAAAAGTATCGTATACTTCATTTCTAAACTGTTCCAGTGATTTTTTTCGCTGTTTTGATGCAAAAGAAAATACTACATCAAAAGACATATATTTTGTTATAAAATCAACATAAAAACCGTGCATTTGCAATAAGTCCGGGTATTTTGCCATAATTTTTTCGATGGATGATCGGAATTCTGCAATCTGTGAATTTCCGTCTTCAAGAGAATAAATTCCAACTGAATTAATAAGCACATTATGTTTTGCAAAAACTTCAGCTTGAATTTTTCTTGTAATTTCATCAATCTTGCGTGCCGTCCATTCCTGTGGAATTTCAATATGAACAGAGCCCATGTAACGTTCAGGACCATAATCATTTAAAGTAAGATCGTAGGCACCTGCAATCTGAGGGTCAACGCTGCATATAGTCTGTTTAATTTGTTTTGATAAAGATGCGTCTACCCTTTCTCCGAGAATCTGACTTAAGGTTTCAAAAATAAGTTCAATTCCACTTTTTATGATTACGACAGAAATTATAAGACCAAGCCAGGATTCAAAAGATTTGCCGGTACAGCGGAATATGAATGCTGCTATCAAAGTTGAAAGCGAAATGATAGAATCGAAAAGAGCGTCTTGTCCGGATGCCTTTAATGAACCTGAAGAAGCTTTTGTTCCCTGTTTTTTAACGTATAAACCAAGTATGATTTTTACAAACACAGCAGAACCAATCAGCAGCATGCTTGTAAATGAATAGTTAGGAACCGAAGGCTTTAGGATTTTTTTTATTGATTCAATACATGAGGTTGCACCCGCATACAAAACAATAAGAGAAACGACCAGAGCCGACAGGTATTCAACACGTCCATAACCAAACGGATGTTTTTTGTCGGCAGGTTTTAAGGCAAGTTTTGTTCCGATAAGCGTTATAATAGAAGACAATGCGTCACTAAGATTATTCAATGCATCGAGAATAACTGCAATTGAATTAGAAAAAATGCCAACTACTGCCTTACAGGCAGACAGCAGCACATTCACTATTATTCCAATAATGCTTGTTCGTACTATAATTTTTTCACGGTTTGTTTCAATCTGCATCCTTTTTCTGTAACCCCCGTATATATTCTACCGCAGAAAGACCTGCTACGCCACCCTCATAAACGGCCTTGCAAATTTGAAGAAGTCCGCCTGTAACGTTTCCACAGGAATAAATTCCCGGTGCATTTGTATGCATTTTCTCATCAACTTTGATGCTGTCTCCGTCAAGAATAAGCCCGAGTTTTTTTGCAAAATCTGCTCCGCCTGCGCTGCCTAATGCTACAAATACGCCGTCTGCAGAAAGAGATGTGCCGTCTTCAAAGATTACCCCGTTGACTTTTGCCTCTCCAGTAATTTCTGTAATTTTAGATGTATTTACTATTATATTAGAAGCTGTTGTATCCCCTATTTTTTCTGCTGAATGTCCGTTTGTAAGTATTGTAACGCTTTCTGCAAGATGCGAAAGATACTGAGCTTCTTCCAACGCGTAAATGCCTTCTCCAATTACACAAACCTTTTTTTTACGGTAAAAAAATCCGTCGCAGACAGCGCAATAACTTACACCTTTGCCTTCAAATTCCTGAATGCCTTTTATTGCAGGTCTAAGCTTTTTATTTCCAACTGCAATTATAACTGCAGAGGTTTCGTATTCTTTATCAGCATAAACAGTGTAAACATTCTGTCCGGTCATCTGAATATTGGTTACTTCTGAATTTATTACAGGTATAGCGAGTGCTTTTGCCTGAGCAATTCCAGAGGCATACAAATCTTTTCCCGAAATGCCGTGTTCAAAGCCATAGTAATTTTCAATCTGATGTGCCTTTTCCAGCTGGCTTTCTCCATGATAGAGGACTGCAACGTTAAGATTCGCCCGTTTAATATAGAGTGCAGCAGAAATACCTGCCGGTCCTGCCCCAATTACAATTACATCATACATAAGCACCGCTCCTTTTTTCTAAACAAATTTCCTTGTATTCAATTACAGCAAAGCAGAAATTTTTTCATCGATTTTTTCAGGTTCAACAGTTGATTCAAATCTTTCTACAACATTTCCATTGCGGTCTACAAGGAATTTTGTAAAATTCCATTTGATATTAGGATTGTTTTTATAGTCAGGATCGATTGCCTTTACAACAGCCTTCATAACTGTACCCTTTAATCCAGAAAATCCTTCAAAGCCTTTCTGTTCCTTAAGGTATTTGTACAATGGAATTGCATTATCACCGTTTACTTCGATTTTTTTGAACTGATCAAAAGTTGTATTATATTTCATAGTGCAGAATTCATGAATTTCATCGTCGTCGCCAGGAGCCTGATGTCCGAACTGGTCACAAGGAAAATCAAGAATCTCAAGACCTTTGTCGTGATATTTCTGATACAAGTCTTCGAGTCCTTTATACTGAGGGGTAAAACCACAACCCGTAGCAGTGTTTACAATCAGCATAACTTTGTTTTTAAATTCATCCAAAGAAACCTTAGTTCCGTCTCTCTTTTCTACAGAAAAATCATAAATTGACATATTAACCTCCAGATATGTTATCTGTATATAATATATTGTATACAATATAATTTTGTCAAGTTTAATAACATAATAAATTAATCTTATTTGCAAATTCATTATTATGATTTTATAATATTTAATATGAAAAAAATAATTATTGCTATAAGTATTGCATTGGGTCTCATGCTTTCATGCTTTGGTCAGTCTGCAGCAAAAGGAAACATTGATCAGAGTTTTTTAAATGATTATGTAAGCCGTAATTGGACAACAGCGGAAGGATTACCCGGAATGACCATAACGGCCATTCTTCAGGATAAAAAAGGTTATATATATATTGGTACTTACGAAGGTTTAGTACGTTTTGATGGAGTTGAATTCACCACATTTTCCCGAAATATCGATACAAAATATGATTTTGCCTCTGTGCGTTCTATTTTTCAGGATTCGGCAGAAAATATCTGGGTTGGACATAATGATGAAGGTGTAAGCTGCATTGCGAACGATGGAACTATAAAAAAATATACGACCGCAGACGGATTGCCTCACAATTCAGTACGTGCAATATGCGAAGATTTAAATAATAATATTTGGATTGGAACCGCTTCTGGCTTATGCTATCTTACGCCCGAAAAAGAAGTAAAATTTCCAGAAGGCCTTCTTGAAATCGGTCAGGAAACTATTCAGGTAACAAAACTTTATTGCGATACGGCGGGACGTATTTGGATTTCAACTGCAATAGAAAATGACCTTTTTGTATATTCAAACAATAAAATCGACAGGTTTACAGGCATAACAAAAATAGAAAATCCTTCGGTAAACGAAGTAACTCAGGATAAAACTGGTGCATTCTGGTTTGGAGTCGCACCTCATTATGCAGTGCGAATTAAAGATACGGAAGAAACCGTATTTGATATCGGACATGACCATCAGGACGGAACAGTTGTTAATTCAATTATTCAGGATGCTACAGGAGATTTCTGGTTTGCCTCGGACAGCGGACTAACTATACTTCATAACGGCATGTATACATATTATGATAAACGTAATGGAATTGCCGACGATTACATCAATGAAATTTTTGAAGACAGGGAACACAATATATGGATTGCGTACAATCGCGGCGGTATAGAAAAAATGAGTCAGGGAAAATTCCGCACGATTACAATGCCAATTGCAATCAATGCAATCTGCGAAGATCCCGTTCGTTCCGTAAAATGGCTTGGTGCCGATAACGGTCTTTACTGTTATAAGGATAATGATTTTATAGAAAATGAGATAACAGAGCTTTGTAAAGGAATAAGAGTAAGGCATGTTGGCATGACGGCAGACAATGAACTTTTAGTTACTTCTTATTCGGATTTAAGTCAGATTTGTGTTAAGCCTGATAATTCAATAAGGATATGGACTAAAAAAGATGGACTTGCAGGTCTAAAATGTCGGGTTTCTATTAAAACTTCATGGGGCGATTATTATGTTGGTTCTACACAGGGATTGAGCATAATTCACGAAAATGGATTTATTACTTCGATTACCCGCGATGACGGTTTTGAAAATGAATTCATAATGAGTCTATATGAAGATAAAAAAGGTCAAATCTGGGTAGGAACGGATGGCGGTGGAATTTACATTCTAAAAGATGAGCAGATTATAAAGCATTATACATCCGAAAACGGTCTTGCAGGCAACGTCATTTTTAAGACCGCTCCGATTAATGATGATTCAATTTGGATTACAACAGGAACAGGTATTTCTAAATATATAGAAGAAACTGATTCATTCCATAACATAAATTCAACAAACGGACTTGGAACAGACAGTGTTTTTCAGATGATTTGCGATTATACACAGACAGTCTGGATGACTACAAACAAAGGCGTTATTTCTGCAAATATGACAGAAATGGAAAATGTACTTGCAGGCAGAAAGAAAAAGGTAAACGTAAAATACTATGGTAATTCAGACGGATTAATTACAGGCGGAGTTACATCTACCTCTGTTTCTGCTAAAGATAATCTTGGACGAATATGGATTACTTTGATTGACGGTTTTGCAATTTATGATCCTGTAAAATCTGGTAAAAATCAGGTTACTCCTAGAATTGAGATTCAGGAATATTCAATTGATAATACAAAATCAGAATATCATAATGAAAAAATAATACTTCCTCCTTCTGCAAAACGTTTAAGCATAAAATTTACAGGATTAAGTTTCATTTCATCGGATCAGATGCAGTTCAGATATAAGCTTGCAGGTTTCGAAACAGAATATTCTGAATGGACAACGTTACGCACTGTTTCCTATACAAACCTTAAACCGGGAACTTATTATTTTACTGTAATTTCCCAAAACGGAGATGAAATTCAGAGCGAACCTTCCGAACCGATTGTCATTATAAAAAAACCGTATATCTGGCAGCTTATCTGGTTCTGGGTTTTGATTGGCATAATTGTTGTTTCAATTGCGGCTCTTATTATATGGATAAAAATCCGTTCAATGCGTCGCTATCAGATTGAGCTGGAAAATAAGGTTGAAGAACGTACCCGTGATTTAAAGCTTGAAAAAGAAAAATCAGAACGTTTGCTTTTGAATATTCTTCCAGCTGAAGTTGCAAAAGAACTGACAGAACATCCGCATCAGACTATAGCTAAAAAATATCAGAATATAACCGTTTTATTTACCGACATTGTAGGTTTTACTAAAATGAGCGACGGCATGACAGCCGAAAAAGTTGTTGCATTATTAAATAAAATGGTTTCTCTTTTTGATGACAGGGCAAGTCAGGAAGGAATTGAAAAAATCAAGACAATTGGAGACGCTTATATGGCAGCAACAGGCTTTTCCGACGACACAGGTATTGACGGAGCCTTACGCATGGTTCGTTTTGCAAAAGGGCTTATGGATGATGTTCAGAAATTCAATGCAGAATCTCCTGTTAAAGTTCAGATTAGGCTTGGTATAAATACAGGAAATCTTGTTGCAGGCATAATCGGAAAATCAAAATTCATTTACGATATTTGGGGTGATACAGTAAATGTTGCAAGTCGTATGGAAAGTACTGGAGAACCAATGAAAATTCATGTAACAGAAACAACATATTTACAGACAAAAGATTTCTTTACATACAGCGAAGGCATAAATGTTGAAGTGAAAGGCAAAGGTCAGATGAAAACATATTTTCTTTAATTCATTATGATTTTTATAAAAACCGGATACACTGCTTTCTGATGGAATTGAAACGATTTAGTTGATGGCGCTCGATATTCACTCCATATAAATAAAACAATAATTAGAACAACTCATCCAGCAGAATATAAAACCTGAGTTTTTCGTGGTCCGGTTCAATCCCTAATTCTTCAAAAAGCATATCGGGATTAAAATCCGGGTAAATTTTGCCGCCAAAAGTGCCGTCAAAATTGTGCTTGAGACTACGGTAACACAAGGCAATATCGCGCCACTTGTCGCCGATGCCTGTATCACCCAAATCTATAAAACCGCTCACAGTATCGCCCTGAACAAAAATATTCGGCAGGCAGAAATCTCCATGCGAAAGAACTGGTTCATAAACAGGCCGATGCGCCAAAAGCCAGGCAAGCAGTGCCTCAGGATTTTCAAAGCCCCCTTCTCCAAAAGTATCCGGCTCTGCATCGCTCACATCAACAAGATTATTTTCAACACGATACTTTGCTTCTTCAAGTTCTCTTTCTATCGTTCGCTCAACGGGGCAGCCTGTAACATCGACACCCCAAAGCATTTTAAAAGCCTTAGCTAAAAGCCTGCACAATTCCCGCGGATGTTCAAGATAATATTCATCGCAAGACATTTTTCCATGCACTCGGGTCATCAAAAGATATTGATTTTTGTCATCGTATTCCCACGCCAGAACTTCGGGCACAGGAAGTTTTCCTTTAAGCCAGCTCATTACTTGAACCGATACGTCATTTTTCTTACGAATTTCTTTGTCCCGGGCATCAAGGATTTTCAGAACACAATCCTCAAACAATAAAATTCCTGAACCGGACTTTCCAACATCATCGGTTTTGTAAGCCTTACCGGCAACAAGGCTCTGTATCTTTTGCGGAAGTTTGAATTCTTCTAATGTCATTTTTTCTCCGTTATTTATATCTAATCAACACTTCCGTGTGCTTCTTTTCATTCTCTGGTTTTTCAGCAAGTACATTGTACTCAAACTCTTCATACTCCGTAATCCCAAAACCGATTCTTGAATTTTCCAGCAACCCGTTTTCTTCCAAAAGACTGCGGTGATTTTCCTTGTTATAATTATGCTTATACCACGCCGGAAAGTTTCCCTTTTTACCAGCCCTCACAAAATCATATCGTAGCAAATCGTAAATCAGATTTTTATCCAACAAGGCATAAAAGTTCAACATATCCATTGTTCTCAGCATTTTTTGAGTTTTTACGGACTCGCCACAGGAACCCCTATTTTCAGACGGCACATAATTTACAAAATTATTAATCAACTCAAACCAATAGGCTTCTCTTCTTGCCTGAACAAAGGCATCCACACTACGCCCATATTCCACCAATGAACAGAAAAACTTCCAGGGGCTAACCTTGCGGAAAACATAATTCATCACGTATGCAAAACTTCCTTTGTTCCAGTACGCATCAGTAATAATTTCCATATCCTTCAAAAATGCAATATCATCAAAACTCAAATAAGGAGTTGAAAAAGTTTCATAAGCAGGACTTTCCATCCACTTCCAGCCGTTAGTCTCAGCAATTTTTTCCATCTCGGTGCCCCCAAGAATTTTCAAGAACCCAAGCTGCAAAGCATCCGGTCGCAAGGCCATAACAAAATCATAACTTTGTCCAAAACTTTCCAAATCTTCATAAGGCAAACCCGCAATCAAATCCAGATGCTGATGAATCGTTCTTGGGATGCGCCTGATTTTTTCGGCAAGTACTTCAATATTTGTAGAACGGTTTATCGCTGCCAGAGTTTTTTTATTTGCCGACTGCACACCTATTTCAAACTGCATCATCCCCGCCGGGATTTTCTGCAAAAAGTCCAGCGCCTTTTCCGAAAGATATTCCGCTTCAATTTCAAAATGAAACATGGTCTTTCCATTGTGATGCTTTAAAATATAATCCCAGATTCCGATGTAATGATTTTCATCAAGGTTATAAGTGCGGTCCACAAACTTCACAAGACCAATATTGTTATCTAAAAAAATTTGAAGTTCGCTGCAGGCCCGTTCAAGGCTCTTAAAACGCACCCGCTTATCTACAGAAGAAAGACAATAGGAACAACCGAAAGGGCAACCCCTGCTCGATTCGTAATAATAAATCTTGTGATCCGGGTCAGCTGTACCAGAAACAATTTCGGGGTAAGGAAAAGGAATATCATCAAGATTGTGAATTAAATCTCGGTTCCCGGTAAAAACGATTTCACAGTCGCCTTCACACAAATTGCCCGCATCATTCTCACAAATTCCCTCACTGCGATTCCCTCTTCTGTAATAAATCCCTTTTATATCCTGTAGCTTTGAAAGCACACTTTTCGGCTCATCACCAGTGTTTTCAATCAGCTCAGTAAAGGTCAACTCACCTTCGCCAAAGATAACAAAATCTATAGCTGGAATATTCCTCAAATATTTTTCTGCACCGTATCCAAATTCCGGTCCGCCCGTGCCAATAACACAATCTGGCAAAATCTTTTTAATTTCCGGCAGCAGCTTGCACACATATTCTGCATTCCAGATATAGGTTGAAAAAAGAATCCAATCCGCGCAACTACCAGCAATTCCGCGAAGCACCTCACCAACCGGCTGATTTATCGTAAACTCCGCCAGTTCAATTTGCACGCTGTTTGTACAATGCTTCTTCGCATAATTTTTCAAATCGCGAATGGCAAGATTCGTATGCATATAACTGGCGTTCACCGAAACTAGAAGTATTTTCATATTGGAAAAAATCGCTTTTAATTTTTCATTCATAGTTTTTTCCCCTTCGCGGCAATACAAATGATTTCCTCAACAATCGTTTCCAAATCTTTTGAACCATCAATAACATAATCAGATGATGATAGGATATCTTTGAGCATCTGGAGATAGGCAACGCGCTCATATTTTATATAGTTTTCCAATTCGCAAAGGATTTCTTCTGAAGAAGCCTCTTTCATATCCCGTAGAACTCTTCTGGCAAGTGCAATGTCCAAAGGCGTATCAATGAAAATTGCACAATCCAGATAATCTTTGATTATATCGTTTTTATACGCAAACGGATAATCCAGAAATAAATAATCATACTTATTGCTGGATATCAGTTTTTCAATATCCTTTTTAAGAGGTGTTAAATTCCACACATTATAGTCAGCCCCAGCTTTCACCCACTGATAAAAATCTTCTACTTCGCCTTCAAATGAATAATCATCAAAATGTAGCGAGGTAGAATTTGGTATTTTCTCAACGAGGGATTTTACCGCGCTTGTTTTTCCACCCGCTGTAACTGCGGCTATTGCTATAATTTTCATAAACTATCTTCTCTTAGCCTCTCTATGGAAAAAGAATCCGAGGTTTATTCGAACCTCCTGACGGCCAATATCATTATTTGTGTAGCAGCAGGTATCAAAACCGATAAGTTCAAAGCCCTGGTGCAGATAAAATCCGATTGCGTTTGTGTTGCAGGATTGTGTCTCCAGAATGATTGCACGGCGGCCCTGTGCAACAGCAACTTCCTTTGCTTTATCCATAAGACGCTTGCCCAAGCCCTGGCCCCGAAGTTCTTCTGTAATCCAGAGTTCTGTGACCATCAGTCTGTTAGACCATTCTTCCGGGCATACTTCGATACATGCAAGCATTTTTCCATCATCACCTACTACACCGTAAGCTTCTGCATTTTCCCAATGATCCTGATACAAACCATCCGGGAAATCATACTCTTCCGGCGAGTGCACAACTTGTTTTTCAAAAGGCTTTTTAATCAGATTGATCTTGCAGCCATCTTTATCTAACGGCGAAATTTCTAAATCATAATAAGAGTCTGTTTTAGTTACGAGTGGAATTGGAGTTCCCTTCCACTGCTCTTTTGGTAAAGGAATTATTTCGATGTTCTTGTTATTATCTGTCATTATTTACACCCACGTGCTAATAAACTTTTTTGTTATCATCATCTTTCCGGATTCGGTGGTGATTGGGTAGGCGTCGCCGAAGTCCAGGGATTTTCCGGTGTTGTCAAAAACTTTGCGGTCTTTTACGATCAGGGCCTTTTTGCTCAGGCTGCCCTTATCATCAATTTCCATAATCAGTAATGATGTATCTTTAGGGCCTGGCTTTTCTAAGAGCCGAACTTTGAGACCATTTTTCATATCTATCCAGATGTTCAGAATTATATTTTCCATTACTTTGCAAATTCCATTTTCTCATCTGGATGAGATTCACTTTCTACCAAACAAGGCTTAAAGCCGCATTCGAGCGCTGTTTTCCAGGATGCAAGATTTGAAAGACTTGTTCCGTAATACGGAATTGCACCACGACGGAAAGTTTCGTTTCTCAAAAGTGTAACAAGAGTTTTTGCTACTCCCCTACCCCGGTATTCAGGCAGGACATCAATTCCAATCTGCCATAACTCTGGTGTATCAGCCGAGCAGCCGGCCATACCCATAATTTTGTCACCGTCCATGGAAACTATCTTTTCTTCTATTTGATTTATGCTAAGCTTCAAATTCATTTCCCACCTTTTTTTATTCATAGAAAGTATACCACAGAAATTCAAAAAAAATTTCTAATTATTTCTATAAGTTTTAAAAAAAATATGTTATAATTTTACACTATAATAGAAGATAAGACATATGTCCTACGCCATCGTAAGTTTTCTGGCATTAGTACTTAATCTCATAATAAACTGGGATTCTCTTAAAAAT
>CAMOWQ010000025.1 GCA_946628495.1 uncultured Treponema sp.
TGCCACTCAGACAGCAAGTAATTGATTATGTAGACCAGCTCGATGATGAACGTGCCGAAATGGTACTTGCATTCACGCAGACTTTAGTAAATGCAAATAAGAATTTTCAGAATTCAAAAACTCCTGCAGAACGATTAAAGGCTTCTCAGGCACTCGCTGAACTTGAATCTATGACCTTTACCCCAAAAACAGAAATCAGCCTCGATGGAAGAAAAGAAAGGGCCGAGTACCTCTGGAGAAAATGATGACCTCGTTTTTACGGCGGCCAGCAATACCAACTTTTCAGATTTTGAAGATTCAATGCAAAATGAGTCCGCATTATTTGCCGGTGTTGATTACATAATCACCCGCAACAAAAAAGATTTTGAAACCGCAACAATCCCAGTTGTTACAGCTGAAGAATTTGTTGAAATTTCCAAAAAAATACAATAACAAGCATCTTCAAATTGTTGCTCGTATAAAAAAAACCAGACAGAATTTTCTGCCTGGCTGAATTAGTTTTTACACCTCAATGAACTTTGTTTGATATTTTATCTCATTTACCGAATTCACTGCTGAATGTTTTTCACAAAAAGGAGCAAGATACTTTTTACCTTCTAGAACAGTTCCATCTTTGTCACATTTATTGACGATATAATAAGATTCTGCTGAATCTGAACATTTTAGTTCGCAGCATATCTCATTATCATCAAGTGCCTTGTCTGATTTTTCAATAATTTTTATACATTTTGGTTTATTTCCAGCTAACTCGCGAAGTTTATCAATTACCCTCACAAGTACCTCCTCGTTTACTATATGTATCCATGATTTGTTAATAAATCTTGTACTTGTACAACTTTTTTTGCATTATGTGCTTAGTCTTAAAATACAAATTGCTTATTTCTTCCCAACATTTATCCTTATTCTTTTTATTTATAGGACGTTCTTCAAACTTTTCAATTACTTTTTCGGCCTTTCTTTTATATTTCGCTTGGATATCCAGATATATTTTTTTTATTTCATCATCTACTATAGAAAACTTCTTTTTATACTTTGTAAGGAAAACATTGGTAAGTTCTCCTACATCTTCATACTCTTTACCAAAAAAGTATTCTATAAATTCATGATATTCCTTATATGTAACATGTGAATGATAACCTATAAAATTATTAAATACATCTTTAAACTCACAACCGGAAAAATCTCCTTTTAGATTATCATGGAAATATCTAATTGCTAGAAGTGCTTGATTATCTAGTTTTTCATTATCATTTTCGTCAACATCTTTAGATTTTATTTTATATCCATATTTTTCATAAATTCTCTTATTTTCAAAGGCTTCTATTTTTTTATTTACATCACTACCCCCAAAATATATGGCACAAAATATTATAAATGCAACAATAAAACAAATAGTTGCAATAATATTGAAGCCAACACTTCTTAGATTGTAAGAAATTATTGAAAGAATAATTAATGCAATACCAAAATATGATGCTAAAATACCTAACATCGTTATCTGACACAGCATATTAATTTCATTTTCATGTTCTTCTTTCAGCATGAAAAGATTTTTAGAATCACCTTTTATACTTATTATTTTTTTTACAAATCTATTTAAACTTATATTTTTGAAGATACAATTACAAACAATACTAACTCCAAGACAAAAGAATAATAAGAAACTTATTCCATAATAGCGCAAGAATGGGATAAAATTTCGTAAGACAATAATAATAATAGGAAAAAGAACTACAAAAAAAATATCACGAAGTGTTGTGTCATTTCCAATTTTCAAGCAAAGTTTCTGTATTTTCGCATATTTTATTTTATCATTATCATCTATTTTGTTAAGGTATGACTCTTTCTTTTTTTCTTCTGCTTTTGCTCTCTTTTCATAAACTTCTTGTTCATATTTTTTATAGTCTTCATGTTGTTGTTTTGCTCTAATCGCTGCATTTATATCCGCCCCTGGACCAGCTTGTTTTTGCCAATATAAAACTTCTTCAGCGGAAGAAAATCCACATTTTTTTGCTGCTTCGTCTGCTATAGCTTTTTTTTCTGCAATTTCAGCCATAGCCGCTTCTTGTGCCTGTGCTTCAGCGCGAGCTTGAGCTTCCTGCATCATTTTAGTCTGTTTCTGCAATTCAAGTGCAGTGGCCATAGTTGCTGCTGCTGTTACACGTTTTGCAGTCCAGGCTCTTTCATATTCACTGCTACAAGTTTTAGGCCAGTCAAATTGTGATTCAAATTGTCGTCCACAATTAGGACATGTTTTGATACTCATTACATTCTCCTTATTCCTTTTTGATTGATATAAATAAAATTATAATTCTAAAAGAATGAACGAGCAATTCTTTTTGAATGAATTTTTAATACATCATTTCTTTTTGCTTATGTTTATTCAACAAAAATCATCTCATACTATATTTACTATGGATGAAATTGACATCAGAAAAATTTTTGGAGAAAATGTAAAATATTATCGAAAGAAAATAGGCTTGTCTCAGGAACAACTTGCAGAGAAACTTGATATTTCACCCAATCATTTAAGTGTTATTGAAACTGGTGGAAAATTTGTTACATATAAACTGCTTGAAAAACTGATTGCGATTTTTGATATTATGCCAGCTGCTTTATTTTATGTTTCTGGAACTGCTAACAATGATGATACATTTCAAAACAAAATCAATTCAATAATTAAGTCAGAATTAGATTCTGCTTTTACCGAAATAAGTCATAAAATATCAAAAATCTAAAATTACCCTCGCCAGAAGAACACCGGCAAATCCTCAATTGTGCACGGAATTTCTACCTCGCCGCTATATCTCTTACAGCGCGTGGTGTCCCCGCCGTTTTCTGCAGTCTCAAAATAATCGCTTCCTAAAATCCAGCCGCCCTCGTTTTCCGGCAGCTGAATTTTTACGCTGGTCGCTCCTTCATCAAAAACAGGGCAGGCGATAATATCATCTCCAAAGAAAAAGGCATCGCTTTCTACGTCATAATCTGGGTATTTCAGGAAAATCGGATATATAACCGGAGTGTAGTTTTCATGACTTTTCTTAAACTGTTCGTAAAGATATGGAATCAATTTTTCCCGCAAATCGAATAGTCGTTTTACAGTTGGAATGCGGTTTTCATAGAGCCATGGCATATTTGATGTTCCGTCCGGGTTCCAGGAATGCAGAACAAATCGCGGTGTAAAAATGCCGTACTGAATCCAGCGGATAAAAAGTTCTTCGCTTGGACGTGGACCTGCAAAGCCGCCGATATCCTGCCCAAAATTGTAAATGCCCGAAAGGCTCATTGTCATTGCCATTTTGTGATTGTAGCGGAAATCGTCAAAGCTGGTGTTGTTGTCGCCGGTCCAGGTCATTGAAATTCTCTGTAAGCCTGCAATTCCGCTGCGGGTAACGGAGAAGGGGAGGTCCTCTTTTACGTTATCGCCACGTTCTCTAATTCCTGTCAATTGAGCATCAAGGCTCGCCTGTGTCATCAGATAAGAAAAAAGCGGTCGAATACGTTTTGCTGGAATCGGGTTTCCCCAATTATAGGCAAGAACTTCTTCATCACAAACATCATATTCGTTGTTATCATTCCAGATATTTTTATAACCGCGGTCAACCAGTTCTTTTTTTACGCAGTCCGTCCAAAATGCGTATGCGTCGGGATTCGTAAAATCCAGATAGCTGCCATAGCCCGACCAGAAAGGAAACTTAGCCGGCGAGCCGTCTTTGTAGTGCAAAAACCAGCCTTTTTCCGCAATCTGATTATACAAAAAGTGATCCGTCAAAAATGCCGGTTTTACGTTCGGTAAAAACTCCACTCCGTTTGCCTTAAAATATGCAGCCAGATCTTCCGGCGACGGAATCTTGTCGCGGTTCCAGTTGAAAACATAGCGCTTTTCGCCAATCTGAGTGTAGCCGCTTGAAAGATAAAATCCTCCCGGCTTAAATCCATATTTATTGCACAGGTCAATAAAGCCGCGGAGTTGTCTGTCGGCATCTGGCGCGTCAGTATAATTCATTGTACTTCCGCAATACTTAAGCGACCAGAGAGGAATCTTCATGTTTCTGCCACACATCCATTCAAAACGCTGCAAAATTTCCGGAACAGTTCCAAAGATTACGTAAAAAACAAGGGCTTCTTCTTCGAATCGTGCACTCTTAAACGGAATATAGTAATTATTGTGTTCAACTCCAAAATCCATTTCCCCGTTGGAATAGGTGTCGTAGTAAATGCCGTAAGAGCCCGCAGAGTTTTTGCAAATATAAAAAGGAATCTGTTTGTAAAGCGGGTCGGAATATCGGGCGTCAAAGCCCATTGTGTCGGTTGTCGCAATTGTAAAATGCCTGTGATTTTTATTTACGTTGCCAGTTTTATCTCCGAGTCCAAAAATCTGCTCGTCTGCTTCTCTGCTGATAAAATGCATGGAGCCTCGACCTAGTTCGTGGTCAAAATTGTAAGCAATGTAGTCTCTATCCTGATATAAAAGCTTTCCTTCTGGAGTTTCAACTTTCATACGGAAATTATGCATTTCAATTGTGAGTTTTGCATCGGGGGTGTTTATTTCGACGGAATTAGTGAGAGCGGGATTTTTATTATTGGAAATCGTGTTTTTTTCAAAAGCTGTTGGGGTTTTATGAAGGGATGCTGCGTTTTGTTCAATGTCCGTTGCAGCAGATTCCGAAGGGCTTTTGATAGCTGCAGTTTCTTTTTCAAACCCTTCATCACTTAAACGAGGACGTCCGTTCTGAGGCATTTTGCAGTCGCCCGGGCATACTGAAAAAGTTGGCATTAATTTTGCATCATCCTTAAAAAACGCTACCCGCATGATGTGCTTAAAGAAATCAATCTGAATATTGTTGTCGGCTTCCTTAAATGTAAAGCAGCTGCCTTTTGTGCAGATATTATTGTTTGAGGTTGAAGGAATATTTGGTTTAATGTTGTTTTTTGAATCCCTGTTTGTACATACGTCGTTCATAGAACGGGAATCATCATTTTGAATATTGATTAATTTAAAATCATGCTGAAATTTCATAGGTAAAGAATATCACAAAAATGGAATAATGGTAATAATTAGTTTCAGAACAAATCAGGACTTCTGCATTATATAATATTTTTTTATTAATTACCTATTGACATAGTAGGAAATTAAGTGTATTTTATGGCAACACTAAAAACACACTGCAGTCGGATTTTAGGAAAAAAATTCTAGAAAAAAATGAGAGGTCTGTTATGAAAAAAAATGTTGAAAAAATGATTTCTGTTGTACTCGTTCTGCTGGCATCAACTTCTGCTTTTGCTAAAACTAGAAAAATTCATGTGGCTCATACTGTAACAAATGTTCCATACGATTTTCTTGACGAAAAAGGTAAGGCTGACGGTTTTGAAATTGCAGTTTTAAAAGCTGTGGACGAACTTCTTCCGCAGTATAAGTTTGTTTTCCATGGCGTTTCTGATGAAGAACTTTTGATTGGAACTGAATCTGGAAAATATCAGGTTGGAACAAAAGGCGCATGGCTTACCGAAGAACGCGCCAAAAAATTTACGATTCCTTCTGAACCGCTTGCTGCAAGTGTAATTGGAATTGCCTTCCGTGCAGAAAATAAAGATCAGATTCACGATTTGGAAAGTTTTGCCTCTTATTCTGGAAAATTAATTCCAATTTCTCCACAGAGCGCTCAGTTTTCGGTAATTCAGGATTTTAATCAAAAGCATCAGGATAATCAGATTACGCTTGTTCCATCCGATGTTTTTGATATTGCAGATTCTTATCTTTGGGTTTTGGAAGGCCGCTACGATGCATATTTTGTTCTCAAGCTTTCTTTTGAAAAAAATGTCTTAAAAGAAACAGGCCCTTATCATCAGTTTGCAGACAAGCTTGCTTATGTTCCGTACAAAGGAATTCCAACTTATCCGCTTTTTAATAAAAAAGAAACTGAACTTGCTGCCGACTACGATAAAGCCGTGCAAAAATTGCGTGAAAATGGTACTATATCGGCATTGTCGCTTAAGTATTTTGGAGAAGATGTTTTTACTTTTGTGACTGAATAAAAACTTGCGAGGTACGTTGAATGACCAGGCCTTTTTCGGCAATTCAGATTTGGAACAGTTTTCTGAAAATCATTCCGTACTTCGGCGTTACTTTTGGTGTGGTGGCCGGTACTGTAATTCTTGCGCTTGCAATTGCAGTTCTGCTTTTTGTGTGGAAATTAAGCCGGCATCACGCTTTGAATGTCCTTTCTGATATTTACATCAATATAATCCGCTGTACACCTGCGATTGTTCTTCTTTTTATTGTTTATTATGGAATTCCAAAACTTTTTAGCGGTCTTTTTGGTGTAAATCTGAACTTTGCCCCAAAAATCATCTATGTTGTGATTTCGCTTTCTCTTTTGTATGCGTCTTCTCTTACCGAAATTATGCGTTCAGTATGGCTTGCAATGGGAAAATCTCAGTACGAAGCGGCTTTAAGCGTTGGAATGACTCCGTGGCAGGCAATTTTTAGAATTATGGTTCCGCAGGGAGTTGTGATTGCACTTCCAAATCTTGGGAATTCGCTGATTGCACTTTTTAAGGAAGGAAGTCTTGCGTTTACAATCGGATTAATAGACATGATGGGGCAGGGGAATCTGATAATTTCGCGGAATTATGGTGCGTATTCGCTGGAAACTTATATTGCACTGGCAATTATTTACTGGACGCTCACGCTGATTATAGAACAGATTTTTAGGAAATTGGAGCTGAAACTGGGTTCAGGACGCCGCGTTGGTACTGGCGTGGCTGGGCGTGGTTCCGGTGGCATTTTGAAAAAGGGGGCCGGTCATGACGCTTGATTTTGCCTATCTTATACGCACATTCTGGCTTTGCGTTCGTGCAATCCCGGTAACGTTGGAAATTACGCTTGTCTCTTTTTTGATTGCCCTTGTGCCTGCCGTTTTGATTGCTCTTTGCAGGCTTTACAAAATTAAAGTTTTATCGCAATTGTGTGCTGTTTTTGTTTCTTTCATCCGCGGAACTCCGATTGTCCTGCAAATTCTGATTGTTTACAGTATTTGCCCAAGTCTTTTGAATGCCTTTGTAGTTCGTTCAGGCTGGAATTTTAATGTTTTTGAAATGAATCCTATTGTTTATGCATTCGTTGTTTTTGGAATTAATACAACTGCAACTTTAAGCGAAGTTTTCCGTTCTGCAATCGGTTCTGTAGATAAAGGACAGATGGAAGCCGCTTTGTGTATTGGCGAAACTCCTGCCCGCGCATTTTTCAGAATTGTGTTGCCGCAGGCATGCAGGTCAGCGTTGCCGAATATCTGTACGCTCACAATCATCCTTATAAAGAATACGTCACTCGCTTTTATGATGACCGTTCGCGAAATTACGGCGGTTGCAAAAATAGAAGCAGCGTATGGCTATAATTATGTTGAATCTTACATTGATATTTTTGTGATTTACATTATTATTGGACTTGTAGTTCAGTTCTTATTCAGACGGCTGGAAGTTAGGATTGCATTCCGTGGTGTTCATCCGGAAGCCCGAAAAAAACTTGGAAGACGGTTGCAGTTTTTATGTGCATTTGCAGGACGAGGTAGGGAAAAATGCTAAAAATTTCAAACTTATACAAATCCTTTGGTAATACCGAAGTTTTAAAAGGCATTTCGCTTCAGGTTCAAAAAGGAAAAGTAACTGCAATAATCGGGCCGTCTGGAGCTGGAAAAACAACCTTGCTCCGATGCATGAATTTTTTAGAAACTGCCGACAGCGGGCAAATGGATTTTGACGGTATTCATGTTGATTTAAGCCGTGTTCATAAAAAAACGATGCTCCAAATCCGCAGGAAAACAGGCTTTGTATTCCAGAATTACAATCTTTTTGCAAATAAAACTGCTTTAGAAAATGTGATGGAAGGGCTTGTGGTTGTAAAACGCATTCCAAAAAATCAGGCCAGCGAAATTGCCCTTGCCGCTTTGGAAAAAGTTGGGCTTTTGGACCGTGCCGATTATTATCCATCAAGTCTTTCTGGAGGTCAGCAGCAGCGTGTTGGAATTGCCAGAGCGTTTGCCCTTGAACCCGACGTAATTTTATTTGATGAACCGACTTCCGCCCTTGACCCCGAACTTACCGGCGAAGTTCTTTCTGTAATCCGAAAACTTGCTTCCGAAGGAATTACCATGGTAATTGTAACCCACGAAATGCAGTTTGCCCGCGAAATTGCCGACCACGTAATTTTTATGGAAGCCGGTCAGATTGTAGAAGAGGGTAGTGCAGAAAAAATATTTGATTCACCCGAGCAGGAACGAACGAAGAAATTTTTACAGTAATAATGCCGCCCGAGCGTTGAACCATGGCAAAGCCAGTGCGAAGCACCGTCCGTAGGTAAGTGGTGAAAGGCGAGTTTTCGGAATCCGTTTGCGTCGGTTCCTTAAATCTGTTTGCCGCCTTTAAGCATATTCCATGTAAGTTTTAAATAGTTCGGGCGTATCATTTTAATTTTGCCGTTTGCCGTAAGATGAAGGGCTGTTTTCCCGCACTGTTTCCAGAATGGACGGAAATTTTCCTTTTCTTTACTATTCTGTTCATAGTCGTGCGGCATGTTACCCGATAATTTATCATTTTGATTTTTTCCGTTTGGATTGCCGTATTTTACAAAATCTGTGATGTAATCCTGCATGAGTTCTGCAATTTTATGGTCGTTTTCGTCGTAAGGTCGCCAGCTTTTATCGAGAGTATTAAAAACAAAATTCAAGTCGGATGAATGAAATGCCATTTTGCCGTCGCCTTTTGCATCAACATCAAAAAAATAAACGTAAGTTTTGTTTTTTCGTGCAAATTTGTGACCAATTAATGCCATTAGCGGAGCATATAAATCGCAGTTTGTGTAACCGAGCATGTAATTTATTTTAAGAGGATTTTTAATCATTTTTTGAATGGATTCTGGGATAAGTACTCCGTCAATTACAGGCATTGTGTTGTACATATTGTCTTTTCTGGTAGGTTTGAATATATCCATTGCATCAAAAATCTGCTGGCAAGACATTGTTTTTAATTCAGAAAAATCAGCTGCACCTGCGGCATTCATAAAATCCTGCCAGTATTCACAGGTTTGTTCAGCGGGACGGGGGAGTGCAAAATCTGGAAATTTTCCACCACCAGAAATCATCAATGCATTTTTAAAAAGACCTTCATTCTTATGATTTAAACACAGATATTGAACAGAAATTGCGCCTGCACTCTGTCCTGCAATTGTAATGTTTTCGCTGTCGCCGCCGAATGCATTTATATTCGTGCGAATCCATTTTATTGCCGTAAGCTGATCATCAAGACCGAAATTTCCATTACGGCCAAACTGTTTTTGAATCTGCGGATGGGTCAGATAGCCGAAAATGCCTACGCGGTAATTTATAAAAACACAGATTATTCCTCGCTTTGCATAGCAGGTTCCATCGAATGGAAGTTCGCTGTTTGAACCGGAATCAAAGCCGCCGCCGTGAATAAAAATCATTACAGGATATTTTGCAGTTCCGTCTGATGCGTTTTGTGGTGCAAAGATATTCAGATTAAGGCAGTCTTCATCATAATTAAAATGTAAACCGTTTCGGAATTCTTTGTGATAAAAGGTGCGTTCTGGAATTTCCAGATGTTCGTGATAAGCTCTGATTTGGGGACATGCATTTCCATTTTTTGTTGCGTCTAGTTCTCCGTCCCATTTTGAAACAGGAACTGCATATTCAAAACGTGCAGCTTTTGCATAAGGCACACCAAGAAAAACCTCACACTCATCTTTTGTAAAACCGCGGATTTTTCCACAGGCAGTATTAATTAAAACCGTCGAATCTGTATTCATAAAATTATTTTAGCATAAAAAAAGACGTCCCGCTATAAACGAGACGTCTAAATGAGGTATATAGTTATAATTGGTTTTGTATTAGCCTACCAAAGTTACAACATTCTTGCTTTCGATGTTGTGATATGCATAGCTGTAAAGGATTTCTGCAACATCGCGCAATGGTTTTCTGATTTTCAAGCCCATGTCGTAAGCGAATTCTGAAGACTGAATGTTTGACTGTGGATTCCAGTTTTTTACGTTATCAAGACTTACGAATACTGCTTTTTCTGCGTCTGCAATTGCTTTAATATGAGCGTTCATAAGTTTGATGTTTTTGTCGTTTGTTGGATTTTCTAAAGCAACAAGTGCAATGCGGCAGTTTGCATTACAGTTTTTAATGTTTTCGATAAGGTTCAGATAGTCGCTGTCGAATGTTGTTGCATCTTTTGCGAAAGAAGCCAAATCGTTTTCGCCAATGTGAAGAAGAATTCCTTCAGGAGCAAGATGTGCAATTGAATTCTGGAACAATGCCGATGCAGAAGCTGCTGTAAGAGAATCAGCACTTTTGTTGTAGATGTCGAAGTTGAAGCTGAACTCTTTTGCAAGTTCATTTACAGGAATCTCTTTATCAAGATTTCCGCCCATAAGAATAACTGCATTCTTCTTTTCTACTGCTTTTGCAGGTCTGTTGATAAGGTTATCCAAAGAATTAGTGTAATTTGTCATATTTTCCTCCTTTTCTACGGCCTTATTAATATCTGATGCTTTGATTTTAAGAGCGTTAGCGTTTTCTGCTTTTTTATCTAATGCTTTATTTCTGATATAAACAAAAACGTTTGTCATAACGATTGCGAGGTTCAAAAAGTAAACTGCAAGGACGTAATTAAACTGACCGTTGATAATTTTTGCAGTAATTCCTGCAATGTAACCTGTTATAATAAGGATGATGAAAGGAAGACTTGTTCCTTTTGCGGTTCTTGCTTTGTATGCCTTCATTACGTTTAAAGGCCATGAAAAACCGAAACAAACTAACATTGATGCTTCAAAAAGATGTGCAAAATTCATTCTATATCTCCTGTGGAAGGTCGCTTTCGACCTGTTTTTAATTTATGTCCACAGTATATTCTGATATAGAAAAATAACAATTTTTTGAAAGATTAAAAAAAAATTTTATTTTTCAGCACTTTTTTTACTTTCAAAAGTCAACTCTCCGATGTCCATTCTGAACTTATTTACTATAGTTTTCCTTTTTCCATGCGGACAAGCATCATGCTGGCATTCCAAAGCGGTGAATATTTACTAACGCCAAGAAAATCCTTGCCAAAAATGTCGAACAAATTACTTCGCATTGTAAAAAGCGGCACGCGTCCCAAAATCTTTTCGCCGTCGGTCAAATAGCCCATTTGGACTGGCATTGCGTAATCACCTTTTTCTTTAAAACCGCCGCCGCTATACTGAACCGGCACAACTGCAAGTTTACCACCCAATTCTTCGAGCATTTGTTTTGGAGTTTTCTGAACAGGCGTAATTCTTGTTTTAATCCAGCCGTTTTGAGGAATATCATTGTAATTCTGGTAGGCACTTCCCGTGTATTCAGCCTTGTATTTTGCTGCAATTCGTCTGTCTGCATAGCCTCGCAAAATTTTACCATTGCGGATATAACAAACCTGGCCGCTCTTTGGAACAAAACCTTCTGCATCCCAGAAAGTATCCATCCAGAGATTCTTTTTTGCAACATTGTGGCAAACTGTAAGCCCGTCTGCAAAAACTTTCTGACCAACTTTTCCAGTTAAAAGCGAAGTTCCCAGTGCAAGTTTTTCGGCATTCAGTTCTCCTATAAGTTGACCAGAAAATTCCCAGTCAGGCATCATAATAATCAAATCTTCGGGCAATTCAACTATTTTTGTGTAATTTGCAAGATAATTGTCTGCCATCCTTCTGAATTTTGTAGAAGAATACGTCCTCATGTTTATGCTGAAATAACCGTCCGAAATATCCTTACTGTCCTTATGCTTAAAACTAAAACCGATTCCGTTATATCCATCTGTAGAAACATAATTCATTCCGGCAGAATTTTCCTGTGCCTGCATACATTTCTGGCTGAAAACGTTTCCGTTGTAAGTAAAATCAGGGTATGTGCGGTTTAACCAGGCAAGTTCCCGGCGTGCTTTTTTCATTAAATCTGCATCGCTAAGAATCTTTTCTGTTTTATCAATTTCTTTTGCACCGCCAATAAGCTCAAACGGATACGGCCGCTTTAATTCCAGATTTTTTTGTGCCTTTTCATAGCCTTCTTTATCGCTCATTTCTCCCTGCTGATAATGAATGCCCACAAAACCGTCTTCATACACCCTGAACGAGCGCACTGTCTTATCATATTTATTGAACGAAACAATTTTGCTTTCTTCAACCGAAACTTCCGAATAAACTGTCGTACTTGTATATTTTTCCTTTTGCATCTAAAACCTCTTTTTATATATTTGGGGGGTCCCGCCCAGCTCACTTCGTTCGCCGGGCGGTCGCTACGTCCGCAGTTCCGCTTTCGCTCCATTCGTTCCGAACGGCTCCGCCGCTGCTCCCATCGCTAACCCAAGTCTTTATTACCTAATTTATTGTGAGTTTTTTCACGCGGATTGTAGGCCCGCCGGTTGCAGTTGGCATACTTTGACCGTTCTTGCCGCAAGTGCCGCTGTAGAATTTTAAATCGGTTCCAACGGCATCTATGTCGAACAAAGTCTGGAAAACGCTTCCGGTCACTACGTTTACGCGTAAAGGTTCGCACAATTTGCCGTCGCGGATTTTGTAGCATTTTTGCGGCTGAATTGTGAAAGTGGAATTTCCGGTTCCGTAGTTCCAGTCGTAAACGTAAATTCCGTCTTTTACTCCGCGTATGATTTCGTCTGGATTATCTGGACCAGCGAGCATATATGTATTTGTCATGCGTACCATTGGTGCAAAATTGTAGTTTTGAGCGCGTGCATTTCCGGTTGGTTCTTCACCCAGAACTGACGCTGATTTTGCATCGTGCAGGCGGCCGCTTAAAATGCCGTCTTTAATAAGATAAACTTCTTTCTTTTTGTTGCCTTCGTCATCGTAAACGCAGTAACCGTGGTGCATGCTGTCGCCTTCATCGACAATAGAAACTTTAGGATTTGCAACCTGTTTTCCCATTGTCCATTCGTCGCGCAAAGTTTTATCGTTAAGCATAAAATCGGCTTCGCTTTTGTGACCAAAACTTTCGTGTGTAAATACTGATGTAACGCTTGGAGAAAGCACGCAAACATATTCGCCAGGTTCAACTGCAACGTTATTTTTTGCAAAGTCTAGTGCACGGTCGCGTTCTGCAATAATTTCATCTTCGCGGTTTTTAAGGGAATCAAAATCGAATTCCCAGAACATTTTTCCGCCGCTGTATGGAACATTTTCTTTTCCTAGAATCTGGAACCACATAGAAAAAGCACAACGCTGGTAATCCTGAATAATTTCTGTTCCCTTGCTTGTGTAAAGTTCTTTTATTGTGCTCCAGTACCAGAAACTTGAACTAGTCATTTTAATTTCGGTGATTGATTTATCTGTGCATTTTTCGCGGTAATAATCAACAATTTCCTTTCGGTCTTTTAATGTAAGATTCCGGAGGTTATTTTTTCCGTCAAATTTCATGATTTTTGCTTTATTTACACTGAAATTTTTAACAATCGGATTTTTCAGGATTTTTGGATTTGGTTTTGCAATTGCTGCAAGTTCATCAATCTTTTTCTGAATGGAATCGGTACTTATGTCGTTTGTTTCGGCCGTGTACCACATTTTTCCGTCAAAAATACGAATCATGGCACCCTTTACCTGCGTTTCGCCGTTACCCAAAACTTCGTCATCCTGCATGCTGTAATTTGCATTTTTTGTGTCTTCAATCCGCACATCTGTGTACAGATTTTCCGGGAAGTTGAATTTCATATAAACCTCTTTTTTATAATTGTTCTTTTTCTAGTCCTTTGAGTGCATCTTTAATTTCTAAATCTTGTGTAAGAAGAATCAAAGTAGAAAGTATGTTTTCGTTTGTTGCGTAATAATCAGACTTAAAACCGTAACCTTCGCCCTTCCAGTTTTGATTTGCTTTAATAGACGGAGATTCTCCAAAAAAAATGCCTGCTCGTACACCAATGCCCGAATTTACTGTTGAATAGTAAAACATTCCACCATATTTAAATGCGCCCATGGAATTTTCCCCGATAATATGAACGTTTATGCCTTTATCTTTTAAAAGGAATGCCATGCCCGTTCCAAATTCAGCGGCACTTGCAGTTCCCCGGTTTACAAGAATGTAAACATCACCTTTAAAATCTGGTTCCGGGAATTCTTTTATATTGCATTTGTATTCATTTAGCGGAATGTGTTTGCGTACAGGACGCTTTTTCATGTTTTTCCAATAGTTTTTGTACATTTCCTGTTTTTTATCGGGAAGCATTTCAAATCCACTCTTCCAGTATTCATCATACACATTCTTATAGCTTTGCATTGACATTGGAGAAACCAGAAGGGTGCAGTTTTCAGTAATCGTATTTGAAAATAACGCTTCTATATCCTGCTTTTCTTCTTCTGATTTGTGATTATAAAAATAAGCTGCCGTCAGCATTTTTGCAGGATATTCATAATAACCGCCGCCGTTACTTCGTAAATCAAAGATAATATTTTTTTTACCGGCCGCCGCTTCCGAAATTTCTTCAACATATTTGTTCCACACAGCTTCTTTCAGTTTGGCACTGTCGCCTTTTCCATTCATCTGAGAGCAGTCGCCAAGCGAAATATAAAGTGTTTCGCTGGTAGTTTTGAGTCCGGTCCATGCCAGTTTTGACTGAATAGGCTTTTCGTTGGAAGTTGGAACCTGAAAATTTTGATTTTCAAGGGAAATCTGAACGGTACGTACATTTTTATTCGTAAATACGCCGTATCGGTATTCAACGCCGCCTGGAGTCATGAATTCATAAAGATTGTTTTCTGGGCCCGTAAATTCCATTCCAGGAACAACATTCGGGTTTTCTTTAGGAATCACGCCTTTTTCCTTATCCTTTTTTTCGGGTTTTCGAATGTCTTTTACAAAATATTTATCGTTTTTCTTTTCAAGCCAGATATTTGTATAATAAATTGTGTAAGCGGCTTTTACATGCCTTCCTCCAATGCTTAAATGCAAATCCTGATTTGTAAGTTCCTTTGACATTACGTCATGAATAACGGAATTAAAATCGCCGCTGCTGATTGAACCCAGCGATTTTTTCTTAAGTGCCTGCTCATAAATCGTTTCAATTGTTCCGTCTAAATCAAAACCGTTTTCAATTGCTTCGTCTATTCCTGCATAGCAATTATATAGAATGTATTTAAGCATGTCGCAATCTTCGCGAACTTCTTTTTCAGTAAGATTTGATTTATTCAAAACTTCATAATCAATCGATTTAAATTCAACAAGTTCTTCGCCTTCTTCAAGTGCAGCTGTAGTTGCACACGAAAAAAGTAATACCGATGCAGCAATGGTAAGCGGCAAAAATGAGAAAAAGAAATGTCTGTTCATAAAACTCCTCCGTGTAATGTAAATGTACTGGAATGCAGTGTTCAGTATTTTGTCAAAATCTATTCAATTTTAAGGGCATTTACGAATTCAATAATTCGCGGACAAAAATCGTAAAAAGATGGATATTTGTCGCGTGATTCTGCATATTCAGCAATCAAGTCAAAACTGCCTATAAGTCCTTTATCACCCAGCTGTTTTTCCATTGCCCCGCGGAATTCTTCATAGGACAGATGATTTTCAGGAGTCTTTTCTTTAAGGAACTGTGCCCAGCAGAAATTGGAAAGCACAACTGTTATGTTGTAATCGGTGTATTCATATTTTTCCAGTTCCTTTACCTTGTCTGGAGTGTATTTTTCAGCATAAGCTTTATCAAATTTTATGAAGTTGTCTTTAATCTGATCCCAGCATTTTGTTGCAACCATTTGCGTATACAGATTGATATAGCAGTTTTCGAAATTGTAATAAGATGTTCCTGGATGAGTTGTTATATAGGAAAGTCTTTTTCCGTCACCAGACAAGGCAAAATCATAAAAATTATAACCTGCGACAATTCTTGAAATTGTAATTATAGGGTCGTGAACTTCATCAATGTTAAAAAATTCTTTTGCCCATTGTGCGAATTCTGTTTTTTCAAAATCAGATTTAAAATATCCTGCATTTGCGATGTAATTGCCTTTATTAAGTAAATAGATTCGCGGGAAATTAGTATCAATTGCAAAATCATGAATCTGTTTTACCAGATCATAAATCGTGCGGGCCGGAATTTTTTTCCAGGTATAATAAAGAGTTTCCGGAAAAGGTGAAACTTCTACAATCATTCCGCTAAAATCCGGTTTGATTGCATAGGCAAGCGAAATCATGGCACTTGAATCTATGCCTTTTTTCATAAGTGATTTTACGGTTTTTACAGTTTTATGTTCCTTATATTTAGAAAAAAGATTGTCCATCTGATTCAGAAATTCGTTGTCACCGTTATAATATCCGATGAATCCCGGCATTTCTGCAAGACGACAAATCATTCCGATAGTTTCAATTCTTGGATCAATAATAAAAGATACATTCTCTCCTTCACTTTGAACTACATCAAATTCAATTGGCTCTAAAACCGGTGGCTTTGGCGCACAGAATACGTTGAAAAGCATAAAAGATGCTGCTAAAGCTGATAAAATTTTTTTCATAAAAATCTCCTTTTTCATAATTGTGGAAAAAATAATACTTAAATTGTAAACTCTTTTTCTGATTTGTAAAAACAAAAGATGAATATAACATATATTTAATACGTAAATACAGAGAAATCTCCGATACCGAAAAATCTCTGATACGGTGAAATCCCCCAACTTTTAAGTTAAACGTTTACTTAAAGTGATTCATGCCTTATGATTAGTAAATCAGTAAAATTTCAGAGGATAAAAATGAAGAAAAACTTATTTGGATTTTTAGCTTTTGTTGCAATTCTGTTTGTTTCTTGTGCTACGGCTCAGAAACCACAGTCATTTGTTGCAACCGAAGCTGGTAGAGCTACAATTACCAATGTTGATGCAGACGGAAATGCAATTTCTTATGGTAAAACTGTAGACGGATTTTCGGGAGTAACCGTAGTAAACTGCGGCAAATCTCAGAACCGCAACCTTGTTTCTGTAAATCTTTCCGCTTTTACAGACATGGAACTGGATTTTGATTTTTCATGTGATATCAAAGTTGTTGATTCAACAGGTGCAGAAAATGATTTAAGCTGGATTGTTGATGAATTTGATGCAGGTTTCCCGGAAATTGCAAGGGAAAAGGTTGCATCTGGCGAATGGACTCATTTTGCAGGCAAAAGAACTGTTCCATTATCAGGAAAAAGACAGTTCTTCCTTTCTGCAGCAGGCATTCAAAAGCAGAATGTTACTATTTACATCAAAAACTTTGTTCTTAAACTTAGCAGCGATGACATTGGTAAAGAAAAAGCTGTAAAGGTAAGCTGGAAAGACGAGCCAAGCCTTGCAGAAGCTTATAAAGATTATTTTGATTATATCGGTTTTGCAACTCCTAAGGTTGTTCTCGAAAATGCAGAAATTCAGGACGGACTTAAACATCAGGGAAGCTGCTTTACTATGGAAAACGAATTCAAGCCTGATTTTGTATTTGCATGGCAGAAACCTGCAAACTTCAAGGAATTTACAGGCGAAGACGGCAAAACATATAAAGTTCCTGGAAATACACCTGTAATGGACAATGTAGGACGCATCCTTAATATTGCAAAATATCTTGGACTTAAAATGCGCGGACACGTTCTTGTATGGCATGCTCAGACACCAGACTGGTTCTTCCGCGAAAACTATGGCAGCAAAAATGATGCTTATGTTTCTCAGGATGAAATGAATGCCCGCCTTGAATGGTACATCAAAACAGTTCTTGAATACATTAAGAATTGGGAAGACGAGCGTAACGACGGTGAACGCATTGTAATTACCTGGGACGTTGTAAACGAAGCCGCTTCAGACAGTGCAACACAGACACACTGGCTTAGAACAGACAGCAACTGGTATCGTGTTTACGGCAGCGATAAATTTATTGTAAATGCATTCCGCTACGCAAACAAATATGCACCAAAAGACGTTCTTCTTGCTTATAACGATTACGGCTGCGCTTCTGTTGCAAAATGCGGTGCCATCTGTAAAATCGTAGATGCAATTCAGGCTGCTCCAGATGCACGTATTGATGTTGTAGGTATGCAGTCTCATATTGGTATGAATACAACAATTACCGGTTCAAACAGTTTTGAAACTTCCGTTCAGAAATTCCTTGCAAAAGGTGTTGATGTTCAGATTACAGAACTTGATATCGGTCAGGACGGACAGCGATATAATTCAGAACGACTTAAGTCAAAATACAAGGAATTCTTTAAGATGTGCCTTGCAAACCGCAGAACAGACGGCAATCATGGAATCCGCGGAATTACTTTGTGGGGTATTGTAGACGAACGTTCATGGATTTATGACAATCACGGAACAAAGCAGCATCCTCTCTTGTTTGAAGGTGATTATACTTGTAAGCCTGCATTCTACGGTGTTTTGGAAGCAGCAGCGGAAGAGTAGGTTTTAGGTGTTAGGTTCTAGGGAGTAGCGGTTAGCTATTAGCAGTTAGTGGTTAGTAGTTGTTAGCTGATAGATGGGGGGAAAGCCTTCCCCTCGTTCCAGCCGTAGCAATTTGCAAGGAGTTTTCTTTGAAAACTCCAGAAAGCCGAACTACCAACTGCCAGCGTAGTACCGATTGCCACGGCTTTCACTACCCCTTCGCCTAAGGGCGCAGAAATCTGATAGCGGACGTTTGCACATAAAAATGTTTCCGCGTTGTTTTTGCGGCCCTTAAAAACCCGGGCAAGGGTATTAGGTTTGACGACTCTCCAAAAACTGTCTACTTCTGTCAAAGAAGATGAAACAAAAGATTTCGATTTGTCTACTCTTAAAAATGATGCATTAAAAAAAAAGAAAATTTCTATTTCGTTTAAAATTTTAGCCCCAGTTCTAACATTTTTAACAATTTCAGCTATTGCTCTTATTCTTACCAGTATTTCTGTTGTAAAAAAACACTGGATTGAAAATGCAAAACTCGATATTTCAACCGACCGTCAGGTTGTAATGGATTTAATTACAGAGGAACTTGAATATACAGAAAGTCTTGCAGAGATGATTGGACATATCTGTTTGACTCATGATTCAGGACTTACTACAACAGATGCTCTGGACATAATTTTTGATTCGGTTGTAGATCAGATGGATCTGGAAGCTTTTGGTGTTTTTGATATTGATGGATCTCTTTTATCTCCAGTTTCTTATTTGAAAAATTATGAAATAAAGGAGCTTGTTCAAAAAGCGGCAAAAGGAACAAAAACTACAGAAATGCTTGTTTTGAATAATAATTTTATTGCAATTTCTGTTGTGCCTATTCTTAAAGATGGTGCTGTAATCCGTGTCATTCTTGCTGCTACAAATATTTCAACTCCAGATTTTATGACTCGTATGCCAGATAATGTCGGTTGTGAATTTACTATTATTAAAGATAAGACCCGTTTGTATACAACAATTGATGGGCAGCAGGGTACAGATATTTCTGATGCAGTATACAATAATTTAAAAGATGGAAAAGACTGGATTGGTGTTGTAAAGATAAATGGCGAAGATTATATAGCTGAGTACGGGACTTATTCACTTGTTGACGGAATTTCCCTCTTTGTTGGAGAAAGTGTTGATTCAATGAATGCGGCAATTGCTGAAATTCAGAGAAATCTTTTATTAGCACAGGCTATTGCTAATATCATCATTCTTGCTCTGGTTGTATTCCTTCTCTTTAAGTTTGTAATGACTCCATTAAAACAGTCAAATCGGGCAATTTATGATTTGTCTACTGGTGATGCAGATTTGATTACTCGTGTTCCAGAAAAAGGAAATGATGAACTTACAGAATTAAGTGTTGGTGTAAATCAGTTTATGGCAATGCTTCAGAATATGATGCGTCAGATTACAGAAAAAGCTTCTGATGCAAATTCTGTAGTAGATGAACTTGGTGCAAGTTCTCAGCAGACTGCAAGTGCTACTGCCGAAATTATGGCCAATATTGATTCGGTTAAGAATCAGGCTAAGAATCAGGTGGGTGTAGTTGATCCTCTGGTTGTTCAGATTTCTAACGCTATGGACGAACAGACTGCAGGTTCTTCGCAGATTCTGGAAGCTTTGAACAATATGAAGGAAGAAGCTGTTCATGTAGATGATAGTTCTAAAGTACTTGATAAGGGTATTGAAAATATCGGACAGAATATGACTTCCGTAAGTGAGATTTCTTCTACAATTCTTGGTAGTATGGATGAAATGGCAGCTGGTTCTCAGGAAATCAGTCAGGCTACACAGAACGTTTCAGGCCTTGCTCTTAAGACAAAAGATGCAATTGATGGTATTAATCAATTGATTGGTAAGTTTAAGATTTAAAACTGAAAACTGGCTTTAAAAAGAAAAAGTCATTGTGAGGATGAATGTTCTTCACAATGACTTTTTTTTTTGAGCAATTTTTTTGCTTATTTCTGATTCTTCTTCAAATCTTCAAAAATTGCTTTTATCTGATAGATAAATGAATACAAATCATTAAAAAGCATCTGGTTGCGGGATGCACAGTCAATAAAAAGATTTACAGTTTCTTTGTTCAAATCTTCTGTTTCCTGTACATTTGTAATAATTGAATTAATCTGATTTACATTATCGTTGATGTGATATGCAAAATTTTCTACACTCTGGCTTGCAGTACTGTTCTTGTTTAGAACTTCTTCATAAGATTTCAGGGCAGATTCTGCATTTTTTGTAAGCTGATTAAGGGCCTGAGTATTTTTTGCTGTTTCTTCCTCCATGTTCTTAATTGATGCTTCAAGTCGGGTAACATTGTCCATCATCTTACTTGTGGTTGTTGCAGTATTTTCAGAAAGTTTTTTTACTTCGTTAGCAATAATTCTGAATCCTGCTCCGGCTGCTCCTGCATGTGCTGCTTCAATTGATGCATTGAAAGAAATCAGATTTGTCTGATTAGAAATTTTCTGGATTTCTTCAATGAAAGAATTGATATTGCGGGTGTCTTCAATTATTTTCTGGAACTTTTCGGCATACTGTCTGTAAGAAGCTTCAGTTTTAGTAATTGAATTTGTAAGATTGTTGATAGATGTTGAAATGTTGTTTAAGCTTCCTGCATTATCTTCGGTCATAGTTTGAAGTTCTTTTGTATTCTGTTCCATCTGTGAGGAAGAAGAAATGAGACCTGAAAGAATATTTTTCTGGCGTTCTACAGCACTTTTCTGAATATCTCTGGTGGCTGCATATTTATTCATAAAGTCTGCACCAACAGCATCTTTTGCAAGGTATCTTATTAATGTGTTTGCTGCGTCGATTCCGCTGTCTATTAATACTTTTGATTCCATAATTAGTCTCCCATTACAACAGTTACAAGTGTCTGATTACAATGAATTTTTCCCAACTGTTCGCCATAAACAGAAAAACCTGCAAAGGTAGGGAAGGTCTGCTGATATTTTTCGATGATTTTTGAACTGAGTCTTTCACGCTCAAAATACATGGTTCTTGTAATACAGCTCATCATCAAAGTAAATTTTGGCATTGGAATAATTGATTTAATTCCAAGACAGGTTTCATCAGCTTTTTCAAGGGCATTACCAATGTGCATAAGTTCCAGAGTTGAGTTTGGAACTACACGGGCAAAGGTTGTAATTTTCTTATCTGGTGTAAAGCCTGCGAGTGCAACAATGTGAAGAGCTCCGTTCATCATACGGCCAAAAGGATTTTCGAAAGTCATGCTTTCTGCCTGTGCTTCAGAAACTCCTAATTTTTCGGCGTAGGATGTTTTTGCAGGCTTTCCATCAAAACTGCTTATTTCGCGTTTAATAGGATTTGATTCATTTACAAAGAATGATTTTCCTGTCGGGTTGAAAATATCTTCCTGACGAATATCAAAACGACACTGGGTTTTTACAAAAAGCATTGCAGCTCCATCCTGTGTTGTTTTTCCATTGTAACTTACAAAAGTTTTTGGAGTATTGCCTGTGAATCCTGCTGTTCCGCCTGCCAGCATAAAATTATCATTCTGAATAATAGAATAGAAATTCGAAAGGACTGTTTCTTCTGCATTGAACACTCCGTTTGTGTAGGCAATGGCAAATGCATCTTTATGAGAATTAGGATTGTTACACTGAATTCCAATTGAAGAAAGTGCTTTTTCGATTTCTTTTTTGCTTGCAATAGGATATGTACTGCCGTTTTCTACAAGAACTCCTCTTACTTTTGTTCTTGGATCTGACATTGTGGTAAGAAGAATTGTATCGTTCAGAAAGCCTTGGGAAGATATTTCACCGGCTGTACTTGCGCCAATTACTTCACTGTTTGGAAAACGAGCTTTAATTGCAAGAGAAAGTTCTTCAAAATTGTATTTTATTGCTGCATAAAAAAATACAGCATTGTAAGAATCTGGAGACTTTTTTAATTTTGAACATAAATTATTTACTGCAGTTTCAATATTGTCTGCTTTTGTTTGTACAACTTCCTGTTCCATATTTACCTCTTAAAAAATTATACCATGGACTTAGAGTTGTTTAAAAAAAATATATGTATTCTTAATAATAAATTGTTATAAGACTTTAAGACAAAAAAGGGGCATGCCTTCCTCAATTTTTTTCATTGCAATTTTTATTTTTTTTCGCAAATCTTTAATTGTTGTATCTGCAGGTATTTTGGCATACTGGTATTTATAAATACCTTTATTGTATACGTTCAGTCTTCCATCCTTTTTGTGGTTGATTCGACCTTCTTCAAAGATTTCATTCAGTATGTTTTCAAAATATTCGGAAAGATTTTTCTCACTTTGCTTTAGGACGGTTCTGTCTTTTGTTTCTGCAAAGATACAAAATTTTTCTCGTTGAATTTCTACTCCATAAACGACATTTGAATTATCTGGAATATAAGTCCATTTCAATACTGATCCATTCATAAAAAAAATATCAGACTTCCAGTCCTTACCGGCATTTATATTGAGAGTTTTTTGTACTGTAGATGCATACAATTTCTGATATACATCATGCAGACGTATTTCTTTGAGAGTATTCAAAACTTCTTTATCAATCAGATATGGACTATTTTCTTCTGAAGCACTCGTTACAACAAGACTTATAATTTTAAGCAATGATTCGAGGAGTTTTTTATATGAAATTAAGAATTCATTTCTAAACTTCTGTTCATCACTTGTTAATGAAAACTGAGCTTTAGAAAGAGCCTTGCATAAATCTTCGTATGCAACTGTCTGCCAATTTACTGGCCGATTTTTTTCAAAAACTCTTAATGAATCCTGTGGTGCAAAAAGAATAAATGTATAATTATCTTTTTTATTCTTCTTTCCCTTGATGCTACACTAAAAGTGGACATTAACAGGTAGAAAACTGTTGAAAAAAATAGGACAATAAAGACAGTTTTCTGCCAT